>CAZFQM010000048.1:0-8637 GCA_964520995.1 uncultured Oscillospiraceae bacterium | reverse complement strand
TTATCCCGCAATCGAATACACCATCTCATGGCAGCTGACACTTCCTTTTGCGGCAAGCTATTCGGTGTTGCTTTTACTGCCGATAATCATTGATGTTAAGGGAGAACAAAGATGGCGGAAATTGAATTTAGAAATGTAAGCTTTTCTTATCCGGGTGCGGAGCGAGCTGCTTTGGAGGACATCAATCTGCAAATCGAGCCGTCGCAGTTTGTGGTGCTGTGCGGCAAATCGGGCTGCGGAAAGAGCACCTTACTGCGGCAGATGAAAAAAAGTCTGATTCCGTTCGGCGATTTTAAAGGCGAGGTTCTTTACAACGGAATAGAGCTTACCGAGCTTGATGACCGTCGTGGCGTGCAGGAGATCGGATTTGTTCAGCAAAATCCGGAAAATCAGATTGTGACCGATAAGGTTTGGCATGAGCTGGCGTTCGGGCTGGAAAGTCTCGGCTATCCCAATCAGACGATACGGCGTAAGGTTGCCGAGATGGCAAGCTTTTTCGGGATTCAGACCTGGTTTCGGAAAAATGTCAGTGAGCTGTCGGGCGGGCAAAAGCAACTGTTGAATTTGGCTTCCGTGATGGCAATGCAGCCGCGGGTGTTGATTTTGGATGAGCCGACCTCACAGCTGGACCCCATTGCTTCGATGGAATTTTTGGAAACCCTGCAACGAATCAACCGAGAGCTGGGGACAACGATTATTATTTCGGAGCACCGCTTAGAGGAGCTTTTTCCGATGGCTGACCTGGCAGTTGTCATGGAAAACGGCAAAATACTGGTATGCGATAAGGTGGAAAAAGCGGCGGCTTTTCTGGGAGAGCATAAAAATGTGATGTATCAGGGCTTGCCGGCGGCGATTAAAATTTACGCCTAGGTAAAGCCGGAGGGAAAATGCCCGATTACAGTACGAGATGGAAGACTTTGGGTGAACAGCCTTTTCCCCGACGGTGTGAAAATCAATAAGGCGGTTGTTTCGTCTGTGCCAAAAGTCGATACGGAGGAGACCGAGGTGGAGCTGGAGGACGTCTGGTTTCGCTATGACAGAAACGGCAATGACATTGTTCGCGGCATCAACCTCAAGGTCGGCAAGGGCGAATTTCTCTGCATGGTCGGTGGAAACGGCGTTGGCAAAAGTACTACCCTAAAGCTGATTAGCGGAATACAAAAGCCGTATCGTGGGAAGGTGCTTGTGCGCGGAAAGGAATTGCCAAAGGTGCAAAATGACGTGATGATAGGCGTTTTACCGCAAAATCCGCAATCGGTATTTACCGAAATCACGGCAGAGGAGGAGCTGTTGGAGGCGCTTTATTATGATAAGCGCAGTTATGAGGAAAAGGAAAAATCCGTTTCCGATATGCTGGAGCTGTTAATGCTTTCGCATCTGCGGCAGGCTCACCCCTATGACTTGAGTGGCGGAGAACAGCAACGGCTTGCATTGGGGAAAATACTGTTGCTCAACCCCGACATTTTACTGCTGGATGAACCGACCAAGGGCTTGGATCCTTATATCAAGTCGATTTTTGCCGGGATTTTAAAGAATTTGAAGCAGGCGGGAGTTACCGTTATTATGGTAACCCATGATATCGAATTCGCCGCCGAATATGCCGACCGTTGTGCGATGGTATTCGACGGAGATATGGTCTCCTGCGATACACCACGGCGTTTTTTCAGCGGCAACAGTTTTTATACCACCGCCTCAAATCGGATGTCCCGAAATTTGTTTGAGGATGCGGTGACCTGTCAGGATGTGATTGATTTATGCGTCGCCAATTTGATGCAGTGGGATATTTAAAAGCCAGAAGAAAGCGGACTGTTGTGACGGCAATTATTATCGCCGTGCTTGTGCCGCTTGTCATGGCAGTGGTTATTTGGATTGATCGGACGGCAGATAAGACCAAAAACATGAACGGACTTTATCTGGCGTTGAGCTTGGTAATTTTGATTGGTACCATTGTTCCATTTTTCATGGTGTTTGAAAAGAGAAAGCCGAAAGCCAGAGAGGTTGTCATGGTGGCAATGATGGCGGCGTTGACGGTGACCGGGAATTTTGCTGCTTACGTTGTCGGCTTCGGCGTGTTTCAACCGGGAACGGCATTGGTGATTGTCGCGGGAATCTCACTCGGCCCGGAGGCAGGCTTTCTGGTGGGAGCGACAGCACGCTTTTTTATCAACTTTTTTGCGGGACAGGGACCTTGGACGCCATGGCAGATGGTTTGCTGGGGAATTTTGGGCTTTCTGTCCGGCTTGATTTTCAACAAGGTGGAGATAGATAAAATAAAATCTCGGCAATTTCGGGTCGTGGCAGGTCCGCTTGTCTGTATAGTCGTTGCGGTGGTCGTGGCATATCTTTGCTTTTTGCTGTTCGGCGGCGAGGAGGAAACCTTTTTCGGATGGCGGCTGTATCTGTTCGGAGCAATCGGCCTTTTGGTGGGCTTGTTGATTCAGCATAAGCGCTTGCCGGTGGACGATGTGACACTGTCGATTTTCGGATTCTTCAGTACTTTCATTATTTACGGCGGTATTATGAATATCGCAACGATGGTGATGGCAAGCGCGATTCCGGCATCGGGTGTGGGATTGGATTGGAATTCCTTGAAAATTTTGTACATTTCGGGGGTACCGTATGATGCCACACACGGCTTGGCAACCGCCTTTTTCCTGTTTTTATTCGGAGATAAGGTCATCAGAAAGGTTGAGCGTGCCAAAATCAAGTACGGTATGTATCGGTAAAATGTGATCGGAGGAGGAGAGGCAGAATGAAGCCGGAGGCATTACCGCCGTTTTTGTTCGGTAAGGATACTGTTTTACGGAATGATAAGTCGATTCAAATTCGTTTTTCCGAAAAGCGGCAGGTGTTAAGCAGCTCTCCGCTCAACGGCGGATATCGAGAAGACCTTTCTGCGGTCTTTAATTTTGATGAAACCCCCGAAAAAGGGCACGAATGCAGGATGCGCGCGGCTACCTATGAGCAGCATATGAGGCTGGTGGCGCAGGAGCTTGGGCTGGAGCCGAATACCTCTGCCGGCTTGAGCACTGCGGCGCATATGAAATATGCTGTAACCGATTCCCGCAGCTATAACGAAACCACGGTTACGGCGATTGTAACAGGCGGTATCAATAAAAACGGCGGCAGAGCGGGTGACCCGGCAACCTGGGATGAGCGTGCTTCCAATGAAGAGGCAGCACACGGAACAGTGAATATTTTGCTGGCGGTGGATGCTCATTTGTCGCAGGGCGCTATGACAAAGGCGGTAATTACCGCGACAGAGGCAAAAACGGCGGCGATACAAGAATTACTGGCACAGAGCTTTTACTCGGATGGGCTTGCAACCGGTACCGGCACCGATGGGATAATCGTTATTGCCAACCCGCAATCTTCCATTTTTCTGACAGATGCGGGGCATCACAGCAAGCTGGGAGAGCTAATCGGCAGTACCGTCCTTTCGGCAGTAAAGCGTGCGCTCTATCTGCAAACAGGCTTGGGATATCGGCAACAGCATAATGTGTTTGCACGGATGAAACGGTTCGGCGTAACCGAACAAAGCGTTACAGAGCTTTTTTTAAAAAACGCTCCCTCTGCGGAGGCAGTGCGGGCATTTCGGCTTCGTCTGCGAGAGCTTGTCGCGCAGGATAGCTTGGTTACCTGCAGCTCTCTTTATGCGCATTTGCTGGATCAGTTAAGATGGGAAATGCTGTCGGAACGGGAGGCGGTAGAGGTGGGAAATCACTTGCTTTGCCTGATGCAGATGAAGCACAGCGTTGCCGAACCCATCAAGGACGTCTACACAGAGATGATAGTGGCGTATCAAAGCGGCTTATTCGAGCTTGCAGTTGAGAATACGCTGTAAAAAAATTGCAGGATTGCTTGTTTTCGGCGGAAAACTCAAGTATAATAAAGGTAGTTTTCATAGAACGGCGTTTTTTTTCATATGTTTAGGTAGAATGGGAAAAAGGTGGCAGGGCTATGAGAAAAAGAAAGCGGAATTGGATTTTGCTTGTGGTAATGGCAGCTGCGGCGTTGCTTGTTTATGCCGCAGTTCGCTTGATTGCGCAAACCAATCCGGTATCGATTTCGTCGGTTGATAAAATCAATACGATTGTCATTGATGCGGGTCATGGCGGTGCAGATGGTGGCGCAATCGGCATCGGCGGGGTGGTTGAAAAGAACATTAACCTGCAGATTGCGTTAAAGCTCAGGGATATTTTGCAGATAAACGGCTACCACGTGGTGATGATTCGAGAGACCGATACCTCTGTTCATGATTCCGGAAAAAGCATTGCGCAGCAGAAAAAATCCGATATGAGACATCGCTTAAAGACCATGAACGAAACGCCGAATTCGCTGACGGTTTCGATTCATCAAAACTATTTCGAACAGCAGCAATACAGTGGCGCGCAGATGTTTTACGGCAGACGGAATGCCGACAGTAGGCTGTTGGCGGATTGTATTCAAAAGCGCTTTGTCAATCATTTGCAAAGCGATAATAAGCGGGAAATCAAGCAGGCGGGACGAGAGTTGTATTTGATGTATTACGCCGAACGTCCTATTGTGTTGGTGGAATGCGGTTTTTTATCGAATCCGATTGAGGCGGCATTGCTGTCCGATGATACCTATCAAAGCAAGGTGGCATTTACGGTTTTTTCGGGGATTGTCGATTATCTGCAAATCGGATAAAAGGATGAAAAAGAGAGGAGCTTGCTCGAGAATGGCAAAAGCAAAGGAAATTTATGTTTGCAATCAGTGCGGCTATGAATCGGTGAAGTGGATGGGAAAATGCCCAAGCTGTAATTCCTGGAACAGCTTGGAGGAGCAGGAGGTATTGCCACAGCCGAAATCTCAAAAGGTACAGCTTAGCGGGAGCAGAGCAGGCGCTGCTGTCTATAAAATGAATGAGATTGACACCGATGATGAAATACGGTATTACACCGGGGTCAGTGAGCTGGATCGCGTTCTGGGTGGCGGTATTGTCAAGGGCTCGTTGGTGCTGCTGGGAGGAGACCCCGGTATCGGAAAGTCAACCCTGCTGTTGCAAATTTGCGAATTTCTGGGGCAAAACCTCTCCATTTTATATGTGTCGGGAGAGGAGTCAGTCAGACAATTAAAGCTGCGGGCATCCAGATTGGGCGTTAACAGCGAGAATTTGTATGTGGTTGCCAATACCGATATTGAATCGGTTGCAAATACGATTATGGCGCAAAAGCCGGATATTGTCATGGTGGATTCGATTCAGACGATGTCCTTGTCGGCGCTGAATTCTTCTCCGGGCAGTGTCACGCAGGTCAGAGAGTGCACCAACCTTTTGCTTCGGGTAGCAAAGGGAGAGGATATCCCGATTTTCATCGTGGGTCACGTAAATAAGGATGGGGCGATTGCGGGACCGAAGGTATTGGAGCATATCGTGGACGCCGTGCTTTATTTCGAGGGAGAACGGAACCTGTCGTATCGGATTTTGCGCGCCGTAAAAAATCGATACGGCTCAACGAATGAGATCGGTGTTTTTGAGATGCGGGATGACGGCTTGACCGAGGTGACCAATCCGTCGATGATGTTGCTTTCGGGACGGCCGCAAAATGTCAGCGGAACCTGTATCGCCTGCGTTATGGAGGGCTCACGTCCGATTTTGGTGGACGTGCAGGCGTTGGTGACCAAAACAGGCTTCGGAACACCGCGGCGAACCTCCACCGGCTTTGATTATAACCGAATGTCCTTGATTATTGCGGTGTTGGAAAAACGAGCCGGATACTTTTTCGGTAATTTGGATACCTATGTTAACGTGGTAGGCGGTTTGCGATTGGATGAGCCGGCAGCCGACCTTTCCATTGCCATTGCGTTGGTCTCCAGCTTGCGAGATAAGCCGATTGATGACGGCTTGGTGGCGTTCGGGGAGCTGGGCTTGGCAGGTGAGGTGCGCTCGGTGTCACATACGGTGTCGAGAATTATGGAGGCGGATCGTTTGGGCTTTTCCAAATGTATCGTGCCGGCACAATCGTTGAAAGAGCTTAAACATCCCGAAAAGCTTCGAATCGAAGTGATAGGAGTGTCAAATATCAAGCAAGCCTTTGCGGCGTTGGATAAAAATTAAAGCAAGTATAGATAATGAAATCCGTTCACTTGGCTGAACGGATTTTTTTGATGTGGGGGAAAGAAAAATGTATTGTTTCGGTTAAGGCTTCCCGCAAGCTGAAATACAGCTTGAAAATCCGAGCGAAGAATGCTATATTAAAGATAAAAGAAGTGACTTTGTGCCGATAAAAAAGCTCGGATAGGCAGCAAGAATATTTTTGCTGCCGACAGAAAGGACGGTTTCAATCATGAGAATCACAAAGGTGGAATTTTCCGATTACAAGTCAATCAAGAACCCGATAAGTATTCCTTTTTATCAGGATCTGCCGACGGTGTTGATCGGTAAAAACGGCAGCGGAAAAACCAATATTTTGGAAGCACTGGAAGATATATTGTCCTCGGTGCAGTTTCATAAAAAAGACATCTCCTACAAGGCGGAGGTCGAGCTGTCCCGAGAGGATTTTAAAAGGTATTTTCCTTATGGGCGGTATGATGAGAAAAAATGTCGATTGACGGTTTTGAGCGATTCAAGGGGAATGAAGCTCATAAAAATACAATCCGAGTATCTGGTTTCGATTCTGAAACGCGAAACAGAGGATTTGGAATCTTTGGTTCGAAAATTAAAGGATGCGCTGGAGGAATATACAAATCAACTGGAGGAGATTCGCTTCCCGGGCTTTTATAAATCGGATTATAGAGATGATTCTCTTCGGTGTGTGGGGATGCGGGACAAAAAAGGAATCATCAATGATTGGGAACTTCAATTTAAAGTAAAGGAGCAGATAGAGAAAGCGGAGAATATTATCAAAGCAGTGTCGGAGCAGCTTGATAAGGAGGATAAGACGACCTTTACCTTCTGTTTGACCTCTGACTTGATTGGATATATCCCGGAACCGTTTGCTTTTGAGCTGGAATATGTTGCTCCGAAATTATCCTATTTAGAGGAACGGTACGTCACTGTGGACGAAGATGGTATCAAAGCGGAAATCGCCCAATTCAACCGAAAAACCAAGGAGCTTTGCGATAGAATCACCGATTATATAAGCAAAATCAATCAACGAAATCATGCTCTTACCGATACCTTGAGAAGCAACAATTGTGAGGATAATCCGTTTTTCAGGAAATTGCAACACCTGATTAAGCGGAATTGCTACTTTTTGAGAAACGAAAACAATGCCGTTATTTTTTCTCAAACGGATCATTCCCATTATTATCCCGATAAATCCGATGCGGTGCTCGAAACCTATCTGAAACGGGTTTATCATGGAGAAAACGGCGAAGCACTGCTAAAGCATACCGCTTCCCTTACCGAGGCGGAATTAAAAGACTTTGAGGACTACCTAAACGCGAACCTGCCGGAATTTGAAGAGAATATGTACGAAAAGGTTTCGGTTGAATGCTCCGAAAAAAATAAACTGACGATTTACCTGCATGAAAAAACGGGAGATGTCATCGACTTCAATCAGACAAGTGCGGGCAGACGATGGTATTTTACCTACTATTTTATCAAAAGCACCCTCGAATCGGGCGATTGGTTTATCATCGACGAGCCTGCCGGAATGCTGCACCCGCAGGCGCAGAAAGAGGTTTTGCGGGAGCTTTGCGAGCTGAAAAAGCAGGGAATCGGGGTAATCTACTCCACCCATAGTCCCTACTTGATTCCTCAAAAGCGGGAAGCTGTCTCCTTTGTTTATATGAAGGAGGGCGGAACCGAAATTTATTCGGCAGACCCGAAGCAAAGCATCTATGCGCAGGCAAAGGACATCTTCGAGGATGATATTTTTAATTTGCAGGAGTTTTATGATATTTACACGGATAACAGAGAAACGGTAAGGAAAAATTGCTATAATGCCGTGCAAAAATATGCTGAAAAATTTGCAAGCAAGGAGAAGTGCTATGAGGAACTGGCGATATCCGAAGATGCTGTCAAATCGTGGAGAACGGAGAATCCAAAGAAAAGACGAGATCCGTCTTTTGAGAATTTGCTTCGGGTTGCAAAGGAAACCGAAACAGACATTCGGGAGTTGCTGAAATCCTAAATGGAAGAAATAACATCAAATCGAATCCGAGGCGCACTGCCGAAATGAGGTGCGCTTCGGATTTTTATATTGCAGAGAGGGGGACAACTGTACCCCTGACAAATATGCGGAGGTATGCTATCATCATATTATAAAACAGGAGCGGAACAACAAAGGAGGAAAATTACTATGCCAAAGTATAATGCAAAAGAACTGTGGGAAAAATCGTTCGGTTCCAAGGAAGAGGTGCGGGATTATGCCGGCAGGTTGATGAAAAAATCAGCCTGCGGTAATCCGAACAGTGCCTATTTCCCGACGATCGATCATATCAGACCGCTGTCATGCGGAGGACAGGATATACCGGACAATATTATAATTTGTCATTGTGATACCAATGCGGAAAAGGCAGATCGCTTCCCGCACTGGAAAACCAATGGCTTCCGTTTTCACGCAGAGCGAATCAAAAGGTCACGGGTCAGGTATCGAATCATAAAGGATAAATAACGTAAATTCTCAAAGTAAATGCAACAGTACGAAAAAGTGGCATTTACCATAAGAA
>CAZFQM010000047.1:0-8898 GCA_964520995.1 uncultured Oscillospiraceae bacterium | reverse complement strand
AAAATAATGCTTCGTTTTTAAAGCGGTGAACATGAAAAACGTATAACTTTTTAAAGACCTCCGCAAGCTGCAAACAAGCGTAATCTTCCAATTTAATCGAAAAAAGGAGTTTTGTTTTCTTATTTCGCACGTTCCTTTTTTTCGAAATATTTTTTCAAAGCTATTGACTTTATATGAAATATATGTTATTATTCACATAAAGAAGATAAATAATTTGTAAAAAGTATATATAATTGTCAAAATATCAAAAAAGTATACGTAATTAAATTGAAACGTATCAATATCGAAATCGGTATGTCGGAAAGTATACGTAATATGCAAGGGATGGGAGTGATTAAAATGGCAAATACCCCTCTGTATAAAAAAGTGATGCAGGATTTGGAAATCAAAATCGCCAAAGGCAAGTGGCAATCCGGAGAAAAGCTGCCGACCGAAACAGAGCTTGAAGCATATTTTTCGGTCAGCAATATCACCATACGACATGCCTTGAAGGGCTTGGTGGAGAAAGGTTTGATTGTTCGCAAGCGAGGCGGTGGCAGCTATGTGAAAGAAATTTCCACTGTTTCTCCGGCGTCGGATGGAGACCTTTCCCGTCGGGTAATCGGATTGTTGATGCCGACCAACCGCAACAACGGTGACATGATGGATATTGTTTGCGGCGTAAGCAAGGTGTGCTTGGAACGCGGATATTTAATGAATGTCACGAACTTCGGAGAAGATACCCTGCCGGAGGAGAAAATGCTTGAAAAGCTGATTGAAAAATCCTCGGGTGTGATTTATTACCCACTTTTTCTTTTTAACTCCTTTGAATGCTTGTATACTGTCAGCAGACAAAATTATCCTTTGGTCACATTGGATCAGAATATGTCGGATTTGGGCTTGCCGTATGTGGTGTCGGATAATCAATCCGGAGAGTATGAGGCAACAAAATTATTGCTGAAAAAGGGACATGAACATATTTGCTTTGTGAGTGTCACCAACTATGCAACAACCGTTCGAGACCGCTTTACGGCCTTTTGCAGAGCGATGGAGGAAAGCGGACATTTGGTAACCTCCGAAAACTATATCGTCAGCTCCTGCAATGATGTTCAAAGCAAGGAAGAGGAGCACGACCGCATTTTATCGGCTTTGCTTGACCGCCCCAATCCGATTACGGCGGTATTGGCGGTAAATGATTATGTAGCCTATGAATTGATCAAGGCGGCGCAAAGAAGAAACATAAAAATACCGGAGGATTTATCCATCATCGGTTATGACAATTTGCCCTTTATCGAGCAGATGAATCTCCCGCTGATGACGGTATCACAGGATTTATATACGATGGGAGAAAGAGCGGCGGAATTATTGATAGACCGCATTGAGGGGCGTCCCGCTCCCAGTGTAACGATACCGGTTAAGATTGTAAACAGAGGGTCGGTGCAAGCCTTGAACCTCAATCAAAAAGGAAATGTTTCCGCAACGGGAATATAGTAATATATTATCAGGAGGAATTGTAATGAAAAAAAGAACAAAATTTTTATCTGTCCTAACGGTTGTTGCGCTGTTATGCGCTATTGCGATTCCGTTTGCTTCGGCGGCGGACATCAAGGTGTACGAAAAAGACATTTTTTTAAACGATGACAATGCGGCAAACAGCGGCTGGAAAATTATTGCCGACGACCCGGGGTTTTATTACGGCGCCAATGAAGAGGCAATACATAAATCTCCCAGCTTATGGAATCAAACGTCGAAAAGCGATCCGAACTTTTCTTGGAAATACGACACCTCTGATTTTAAAAACGGCTCTTCCAGCCTTTCTCAAACATACAGCACCGGATTTTTCTATTATTGGCTTACGGAGTTTTCGGGAAAAACCTTGGATATTACCAACACACAATATTTGTTAATGGATTTATATGTAGAGGATGCTGCTCTTTTCTTGAATGCGCATGAGTTCCGTATTGATTTTACGGACAGCACAAACAAAAATGATTTAAAATGGGATGCTTACGGGGTAGGTGTTTCCAGAGACACCTTAAAGGGAACCTTCCTGCGCAAGGGATGGAATTCTCTGAAGTTGTACTTGGGCGGCGTTGAGAATCCCGATAAAATCAACTTAAAGGCGATTACCGGAATCCGATTTTTTGCGGTTGGATTATCGGGGGAAGCGACCCACACGATTAAATTGGACAACGTTCATTTGGTCAGCAAGAAGTATACAACACAAGCGGCGGAAAGCACGGTACAGGTATCCTCTCAACAGGCTACGGCGAGCGCGGCGAACAACAGCTCCAAAAACAATACGCCGGGCACAACGGTGAACACCTCCTCAACCACGGCATCCGCAGCGGGAAGCACGGCGGCAGTTGTCAGCAACAACGCAGAGGCATCGAATGCCGAGCTGCCGAGCAATACGGTTGTCGATAATACACCGGTTGACAGTCAAGCAGAGCAGATTTCCGCTCCTTCGGATGAAATGACAAACAACGATACTTCGGAGGAGACTCCCAAAAGTATGCTTTGGGTTGTTATTGTCATTATCCTTGTTGTCGTGGCAGCGGCGGCTGTTGTTGTGTTCATTGTGATAAAACGTCAAAAAGCGGCACGATAATTTTATTTGATCGTTATTCTATATGCAGTATTTGAAAGGGTGGTTGGCTTTGTTCACCGGAAAACAACTGATAGCCGGTATGACTGCGGTGCTTTTGTTGGGACAGATATTCACTTTTCCCGGAAACGCCGAGGGTGTTAAGCTTCAAGATCAGGTGACACAGGTTGTATCGGAGCAGACCGATGATACAGCAAAGACTTCCTATCGGCAATATATCGAGGAGTGGAGTCAAAAAGGAAAAGATGATTACAGTGGTGAGGCGATCCGACTTCCTGCGACCTCCGCAAATGATGTTGATTTTCTGAAAACGACAACGCAAGAAAAAGAAACTGTTTTGGAGTGGAAAAGCACAAGAGAAAGGCTGGATTGGAAGGTAAATATTTCGCAGGACGGCTTTTATACCGTAAAAATTTCCTTTTGCGCTTTGGGCGGAAACGGCGGAGATATTAAGCGGGCATTGTTGATTGACGGAGCATCGCCCTTTGAGGAAGCAGAAAACTTCTTGCTGACACGTGTTTATCGGGATAGCGGAAAACCGAGGGTCAATGTTGCGGGTGACGAGGTCAGCCCGACCTTGGAGGAGATATTTTGCCGCCAGGAGCAGGCAGTTTATGATATAGAGGGTTTATATCCGACTCCCTTAAAGTTTTTTCTTTCAGCCGGTGAACACGTTCTCACCTTAGAGTATATACAAGAGGATATTTATCTGGAAGCGGTTGTTTTAGAAGCACCGCTCAAGATTTCGGATTATGCGGAGGTCAGCAAAACATATCGGGCGGAGGATAAAAAGGCGGCGGAGCAGAATGCTGCGATACACTTTGAAGCCGAGCAAAATACCACCGATAAAACGCAATCAACCTTGGCGATGATCAGTGATTCCGACCCTGCCATGACTCCGCAAAAATACGGCTATACCGTCATGAATGCGATGGGCGGAACCTATTGGAATACCGCCAATGACAGCATTACATGGGAATTCAAGGTGAAAAAAGCGGGCCTTTACAAATTGAATTTGCGGTTGTATCAGCATTATTTGGACGGCTTGCCGATTCATCGTCAAATTGCCATTGACGGAGAGGTTCCTTTCACCGAATTTCTGGAATATCAAATACAAGATGACAAGCGTTGGCGGAATGAGACCCTGTCGGATGAGGATGGGAATCCTTATTTGCTCTATCTGTCCGAAGGAACTCACACCTTGACCATGACGGTGAAGCTGGGGCAGAGCGCAAACGGGACATTGATGAAAATGCTTGAGGATGCGTCCGCCTCTCTGTCCGATTTGATTTTAGATATTCGGATGATTATCGGAAACAATCCGGATACGTTATACGATTATCGGTTGGAGCAAAAAATCCCCACTCTGCTTGAGGATTTGGAGGGTTTAATTCAAGCCATGGAGGCGTGTACCGAATTGGCGTTGACCTTAAACGATACCAGACCGATGATTTGTAACCAATTTGATCAAATCGCTTCTCGGTTGCGTGCCATGGCAGATGACCCCTACACCATTCCGTCGAACATGGAGGATTTAACGACCGCCCTGACCAATTTCGGTACATGGATTGCCGGCTTGGCAAATCAGCCTTTGGCAGTGGACTATATTGAGTTTTTGGCACCGGAGGCAGAACCGGTGATAAGAAAGGCAACTTTCTTCGATCAGCTTGCTTCTGCCTGGATTAGCTTTATCAAATCCTTTAGTAAGGATTACAGCAGTGTCGGCGGTATGACGGAGAATGCGGAAATTACAGAGCAGCTCAGCGTTTGGATTGGCAGAGGCTCCACCTATGCAAAGGAACTGAAAAATTTATCGGATGACAGCTTTACCCCCGAAACCGGAATCAATGTTTCGGTACATATGCTTCCGGCAGGGCAATTAAACAGCGGCTCGGTCAATGCGTTGATGCTGGCGGTCTCCTCCGGTGATGCGCCCGATGTTTGCTTGGGCGTTTCGGCGGAATCTCCGGGAGAATTTGCGATTCGGAACGCACTTGCCGATTTGACACAGTTCCCCGATTATTCGGACGTTACGCCGCGCTTTTATTCGGAGATGCTGGTACCGTTTACCTATCAAGGAAAGGTTTATGCATTGCCCGAAACGATGACCTTTCAGGTCATGATGTATCGAACCGATGTTTTTAAGAAGCTTGGCTTGGCAGTTCCCGATACATGGGAGGATGTTTATTCTAAAATGCTGCCGATTTTAAATCAGAACAAGCTTCAGTTTTATGTGTTCACCAACACAGTATATTCTACCTTTGATATGTTTTTATATCAGCACGGCGGAACCTATTACAACGAAGAATATACGGAATCGGCTTTGGATTCGCCCGAGGCCTATGCCGCAATGAAGGAATATTGCGACCTTTTCACAACCTGGGGAATGCCGACCGCGGCAGACCTTTATAACCGTATGCGCACCGGAGAGATGCCGGTGGGAATCGGCGACTACACCGTATATTTAAAGCTTCTTACGGCGGCACAGGAGTTGTCCGGAAAATGGGCGATTGCTCCGGTTCCCGGCTTGAAAAAAGAGGACGGGACGATTGACCGCTCGATCGGAGCCTGCGTCAGCGAAAGCTGTATGATTATGCAGCAAAGCGATAAAAAGAAAGAGGCATGGGAATTTTTGAAGTGGTGGACGGATGCAGAGATACAATCCCGATACGCACGTACTATAGAGGGGATTTACGGACGCTCGGCACGTTGGCCCACCGCGACGGTAGAGGCTTTTGATTCCTTGAGCTGGCGCAAGGGTGACCTTAAAGTGATTAAGGAAAGCCTGTCACACATCAAGGCACAGCCGATTGTATTGGGCAGCTATTACACCACCCGCCATGTCACCAACGCATGGAACCGTGTGGTTGTCAGCAAAAGCCAATCGGTAAGAGATTCGCTCGAGGATACGGTTAAAGCAATTGACAAAGAGCTGAAGCGCAGACGCGAGCAGTATAAAGAATGATGAGGCAAGGAGGTATTGCTTTGAAAGCAAATAAATTTATCCGGTTTTGGAAAAAGAATGGTCCCGGATATATGATGTTGGCACCGTTTTATTTTTTCTTTTTCTTGTTTGTCATCATTCCCGTAGGATATGCCATTGTTTTAAGCATGACCAATTACAACATGATGGAGACGCCGTCCTTTACCTTTTTGACAAACTATAAGCTGTTGATTATGGATGACGACGAATTTTTGATTGCATTGAAAAACACCTTTGTGTTTGCTTGCATATCGGGTCCGGTATCCTTTTTGATGTCCTTTTTTATGGCTTGGATTATCAATCAGGTAAAGTGTCGCAATGCTTATTCTTTGGCGTTCTATGCGCCGTCGATTACCAGCAGTGTTGCCATGAGTACGGTATGGCTGTATTTTTTCTCGTCGGACAGCTACGGCTTGGTCAACAATGCGTTGATGCGACTCAATTTGATCGACAGCCCGATTTTGTGGAATCAAGACAGTGCGACCATTTTGCCCGTCGTGATTTTCATCTCCATCTGGATGGGAATGGGAACCGGCTTTTTGACCTTTATCGCAGGCTTTCAAAACCTGGATATGCAGGTCTATGAGGCGGCGAGCATCGACGGAATCAAAAATGAATTTCAAAAGCTGTTTTATATTACATGGCCGATGATGAAGCCGCAGCTTTTGTTCGGCGCAATCAACGCAATCGTTTCTTCGTTCGGCGTATTTGATATTGCCGTTGCCTTTGCGGGAATGCCAAGCCCGAACTATGCGGCTCACACATTGGTGACGCATTTGTATGATTATGCGTTTATTCGTTTTGAAATGGGTTATGCATCCGCTGTGGCGGTTGTACTGTTTATCATTACCTATGTTCTCGGCAAGATTATTACAAAAGTTTTTGCTTCGAAAGATTAAAAAGGAAAGGATGTTATTCTATGGCTATGGTAGAGGGTATTACCGTTCGATTGTTCGGAAAACGTCTTTTCTCTTTTCGGATATCGCGGGTGCTGTTATATATTTTTTTGACGGCATTTGTATTGTTCACATCTCTTCCTTTGATTTATGTGGTTTCTACGGCTTTTAAGCCGGTAGAGGAATTATATTTGTTTCCGCCGCGATTTTTTGTACGAAATCCGACCTTAACCAGCTTTGAGGATTTGTTTCAAACCTTAGACACCAATGCGGTTCCGTTCAGCAGAAACTTATTTAACAGTATTTTTACTACGGGGGCAACCGTTGTACTGACCGTTGTGTTTTCTTCCATGGCTGCATTTTGGTTGACAAAGTTGCGTCCGAAAGGAACGGATTTTCTCTTTGGCTTGATTATGGCGGCATTGATGTTTTCCACCTATGTAACGCAGATCCCCAATTATTTGGTGGTGCGCTCACTGGGCTTGCTGAATTCCTATTGGGCTTTGATTCTTCCGAAGGTTGCGACGGCATTTAACCTGTTTTTAATGAAGCAATTTTGTGAGCAGCTTCCGGACCCGCTGTTGGAAGCCGCAAAGATTGACGGAGCGGGCACCTTCACCGTGTTTTGGAAGGTGGTCATGCCGTTTTTGCGTCCTGCATGGGCAACCTTGGTTGTTTTCACCTTTGTATCCAATTGGAATGATTATTTTTCGGCACTGGTATTTGTCACGGATGAATCAATGAAAACCCTGCCCTTGGCTTTGCAGACCTTGTCGGGCGGTGCGGGAGCCGCTTCTCTGGCTACCGCCGGAGCGGTAGCGGCATCTACCTTGTTAATGACCTTGCCGACCGTTCTGATTTACACGTTAATGCAAAAGCGTGTCATTGCGACCATGGCACATTCCGGAATCAAATAGGTGGGAGGCAAGTATGAAACGATTTTTTCGAAAAGGAATGACTTTGTTCGTTGTCTTGATTTTTTCGGCTGTAGCGAGTTTGTCGGCTTTTGCCTCCGATAAAATTGATTATGTGCTGGATGAGAAAGGAACAAAGGTATATATTCCGTTGACTTACCGCGCACAGCAGGTGTTTTCCCCATCGGGTGACGGAAACGAATTGAACAACCCGCAGGATATGTGCTTGGGAGCCAAAGGAACGGCTTATGAAAATCATATGTTTATTGCCGACACCGACAATAACAGAGTGGTGATACTCGACCCGAACGGTCAAGTGGTTCGTACCATTAAAGAGGCAGACGGCAAAGCGTTATCTCGTCCGTCCGGTATTACCGTGAAATCGGAAAACGATATTTATATCAGCGACACCGGCAATGCGCGTATTCTGCACATGACCATGCAGGGCGAATATATTGAAGCTTTTGTGAAGCCGGAATCGGATATGCTGGAAAAGGATATGGCCTTTGACGTCTCTAAAATAGGGATTACCGACGGTGGCTTGATTTACGTGATGCGCGGTGCCAATTTTATGATGATAGACGCAAAGAATCAATTTCAAGGGATGGTAGGCTCTACCCGTGTGGTATACAGCTTGGCATTTATGATGATGCGTATTTTTGCTTCACAGGAGCAATTGGAATATTATGTGTCTCCCGAGCCCGCGGCTTATACAAGCTTTGACCTGAGTGAGGACGGTTTGATTTATGCCACGGTGGAGGATGCTACCGAGCAGATACAGATTATCAACGGAAACGGCGATAATATTTATCAAAAAAAGTTTTTCGGAGAGCAATCGGTCAACAGTGACGGCTCGATTCAGCAGCCTAATTTTGTGGACATTACCGTTAACGGAAACGGAATCATCTCTGCGCTGGAGAAAAACAGCGCTTCGATTTACCAATATGATCAGCAGGGCAATCTGCTGACCGTGTTTGGCGGAAAAGGGGACACAAAAGGATTTTTTACCGCTCCCTCTGCCGTTGTTTCGACCGACGACAATCGAATTTATGTTTTGGATTCCTCTCGGGGAGATATAACGGTATTTTATCCGACAAGCTTTATTCAGAATGTGCTGCAAGCCGCGCAATATTATACCGACGGTCGTTATCAAGAGGCATATGACAAATGGAAAGAGGTCAATCAAATCGATGCGGGCTATCCCTTGGCAAATGAGGGAATTGCTTTGGCGTTGTATAAAAGCGGAAAAGCACAGGAATCACTTTATTATTACACTCTCGCAAAGGCAAAGGGCGGTTACTCAAACGCCTTTGATGATATTCGATATGACTTTTTTCGGCAGAACTTTATCTATGTGGTGCTTGTAATCGTTCTCCTGTGTGTAGGCTTGTTTTTCTTGGTACGCCTGCTATATCGGCTTTCCGGTAAGTATCTGCGTGAATATTTTTATGAGCAGGAGGATAAAAGATGAACAGAGCAAAATTGGCGTTGATTTATCTGTTTCACCCGGTGGAAGCG
>CAZFQM010000046.1:0-8936 GCA_964520995.1 uncultured Oscillospiraceae bacterium | reverse complement strand
GGTACTCGGCTTTCTGCTGATGCAAGGCTTCTTTATCTTCGGTGGCAGAATGCATGAGCGCTATCAGATTCCGGTGCTGATTTTCCTGCTGATTGCCGCGGTACGACATCGTTCTCCCCGTCTGTTCGGCGGATTTGCCGCCATCACCGTCATCAGCTTTCTGAACCAATTCCTGCTCTTCGATTATATCTGTACCTTTCAAAAAACAGCCTGGGCACCCTATTACGACGGGATGACCGTGGTTCTCTCTATCCTAAACGTGCTGCTTTATTTTGTCACTTTCTGTTTTTGCTTACCGATTCTCTACCCGAAATCCGAAGCAGAACTCCCGAAAAAACAACAAACGGAGGTAACCGAGCTTGTTTAAAACCAAAACACTTTTCCAAAACACAACCACGAAAGAACGCTATCTGCAGGTCTTTTTGATTGCCGCCGTCACTGCGACCCTCTTCTTCCTGCCGTTTGTCATCATGGACAAGGGCTTGTTCCTGTTCTACGGCGATTACAACGTCCAGCAAATTCCCTTTTACAAGCTGGCGCACGAAGCCATTCGAAGCGGCAACATTTTCTGGAGCCATTACACCGACCTCGGTGCCAATTTCATCGGCTCCTACAGCTTTTATCTGTTGGGTAGTCCGTTCTTTTGGCTGACCATTCCTTTCCCAACCTCCTGGGTTCCCTATCTAATGGCGCCACTGTTTGTGCTCAAGTTCAGCTGCTCGGCAGTAACCGCCTATGCCTTTATCCGCCGCTTCGTCAAGACCTCAAGCATGGCACTGCTCGGCGGTTTAATCTACTCCTTTTGTGGATTTAACGTTTACAACATCTTCTTCAATCACTTCCAGGAAGCGGTCGTTTTCTTCCCCCTGCTGTTAGTCGCATTAGAAGAATTCGTCATAAACAGGCGCAGAGGCGTTTTCGCCCTCACCGTCTGTCTCTGTGCCGTGGTAAACTATTTCTTCTTCTTCGGTGAAGTCATCTTCCTGTTTGTCTACTTCTTTATCCGCTGTCTGGATAAGGATTTCGCCGTTGACCTGAAATCCTTCCTCCTGCTTGCGCTGGAGTCGGTGCTGGGCGTGCTGTGTGCGATGTTCCTGTTGCTCCCCTCCGTCCTGGCAATCATGGGGAACGGTCGGCTGGACGATATGCTCGCCGGCTGGAACCTCCTGCTCTACGGAGACGTTCAGCGATATCCGCTGATTTTGGAAAGCTTTTTCCTGCCGCCCGATATTCCCGCACGTCCCAACTTCTTCCCCGACTCGAACGCAAAATGGTCCTCGGTTGCCGGATATCTGCCGATGTTCAGCTTCGCCGGTGTCATCGCTTTCTTAAAATCCAAAAAGACGCACTGGGCATCCCGCGTGACCAAGGTCTGCATTGTGATGGCATTTATCCCGGGACTTAACAGTGTCTTTACCATGTTCAACTATTCCTACTATGCGCGCTGGTTCTTTATGCCGCTGCTGATTATGGCGTTGATGACCGTGATGGCATTGGAGGGAAGCAAGTGCGACTTCCTCTCGGGGATGAAATGGACCGCCATCATCATCGGCGCGTTCTCCCTCATCGGCGTTGTACCGAGCTCCTGGCAACAAAACGAGGACACCAAGGACATTCCGACCAAGGAAATCGTTTTGATTTACCTGGGAATTTTCTTAATCCTTGTGTCGATTGCCATCCTGCTCTATACCCTCTCCGCCCTCAAAGCACGCAGGGAAAAAATTAAGCAAAACCTGCCGATATTCACCCTTGCAACCGCAATCACCGCCATCTCCGGCATCATTCCGCTTGCGGCTTACAACGAATCCATCTCAAAGGTCGGCAACTTCCTGCCGCCGTTCCCGGAACGCTTTTGGGCATATGTCGTCATCGGTGTTATCGGCTTGGCAATTGCCGCTTATGTTCTCTCTCTCCCCCGCAAGAAAGCGGTGTTCCTGCGTATGGCGACATTCGGTGTCTGCTTTGTCACCGTTGCCTACGCCGTTGTCTTTATCTCGTTCGGCAAGAGCCACTCCTACAGCTACTATGACGTTGTCACCCAAGGGCTGGAGGGCAGAGAAACCATCGACCTGCCGGAGGATGAATTCTATCGGGTGGACGTTTATGACGGTATGGACAATTACCCGATGTTCTGGCATATGCCGACCATCCAAGCATTCCACAGCATTGTGCCCGCTTCGGTACTGGAATTTTATCCCGCCATCGGCGTGGAGCGTGGTGTCGGCTCTCGCCCCGATTTGAAATTCTACGGCTTGCGGGGCTTGACCTCGGTGAAATACCTGCTTACCGACAACACAACCACCGAGCCTTACATCCCGGGCTTTGAAAAAATCGACCATCAGACCGGCTTTGACATCTACGAAAACAAGAATTTTATCCCGATAGGCTTTACCTACGACCAATACATCACCCAAACCACCTTTGACGATACCGTCAATGATGAGCGTGACCGTCTGTTGCTGGAGGGCATCCTGCTCAGCGAGGAGCAGATTGAGAAATACGGTAAGTATTTCACCGAGCTGACCTACGCGGATGTTCCGTACTTCAGCGACGACGAACTGGAGATCGTCTGCAAAGCGCGCCGCCAAGAGACCTGCTCCGAGTTCACCACCGACAATACCGGCTTTACCGCCACCATTACCCCCACCAAGGACAATCTTGTCTTTTTCAGTGTACCCTATGATGAGGGATGGACCGCCACCGTCAATGGAAAGCCGGTCGAGATTGAAAAGGTGAATGTCGGCTTCATGGCGGTTCCGGTAGAGGGCGGCAAAGAAAACGTCATCCGTTTTGAATACATGACCCCCGGTCTCAAGCTCGGTATCGTCGTATCAATAGGCGCATTTCTGCTGTTGGCGGTCTATTATCTGATCATCCGTCATCTGCGGAAAAAGAATCCCGAAAAATACGGCGTGAGAAAATATGCACATCTTCACTTGAACGATGCACTCGATGACATCAAGGCGGAGAAAGCCTACACCCACAACGTCTTGAGCACCTGCCGAACCCTTTCGGCGGCAATCCCGGAGGAGAAGTGGAACGCTCCGTCGGCAGAGGAGGAAACCCCTGCCGCGCAGCCGACCGACACCGCCCGGGAAAGTGTCCCTGCTCCGCAAACGGAAGAAGCTCCCTCCGCAACCGACGAAGAAAGTGATGCCGCGGAAGAATAAGCATACCGACAAATCGGAAGCAAAACAATTTTTAACAAAGATAGCAAAAACAGAAATCACCCAAAAACAAAGCGAGAAGAAGTTACTATGAAAAAAGCAATTTTAGCGGGAATGTCCCTCTGCTTGCCTGCGGCAATGCTGTTTGCCGCTTGCGGGGATACCAAAGCTACCTTAAAGGAAAACATTTCTTCGGCTGCGCCACCGATATCTTCGGCAGCCGCACAAACGGAGGTCACTTCGACCGATATCGTTTCGGCATCGTCCGAGGATATCGCTTCGGTGGTATCGGAAGCCGTCTCATCTAAAGCGACAAGCTCAAGAAAAAAAGTCAGCTCCACTCCGTCTCTTTCATCAAAAGCATCGACATCATCGAAGCAATTGACTTCCTCAAAAGAAGCGACTTCATCGAAGCCGGTGGTGCCGTCAGACGGAAGCACATTTGTTCCCGACCCTAAAAATCCGGAATTTTTAACTGCATCACAAAAAGAACAAATCAAAACCGCTTGGATAAACAGGTGTAAGGAGCAGGGAGAAAATGCAACCGATGTCAACTTGGAAATTCGATATTACGGTACCTACAACGGTTGCATTGCGATGATGGCATATGACAGAAGTCTAATGTATCCTGCTTGGGTATGGGATGAGGAGATAGGCGGAGTCATATTTCACGCTCTTTCTCCTGTGAGTCTCTCCGTTTACAACAACGGAAAGATTTTAAGTTTAAAAACAGCCTATGAGCAGGGACTTCTGAGCCAAAGAGATTTAAAAAATGTTGAATACTATTTTCGAACGCAAAGAGGTACAACAGAAAACGATGCCACGAAATAATAACCGAAGTCGGCGCATTCAAGCGCCGACTTCTCAGCGTATCGACGATATAGAAACAAGTTTCCCGACCTCTCCGTCCCGATTGCAATCAGCCTTCCTCTGACAAAAAGTCATATCTCAAATCGCCGCAAGGCTTCCGATAAAAACACCGCATTCCCTCAGAAAGGATTTTCATCACCATGATCAAACGCTTTATTCATTACTACAAGCCCCATCGCAAGCTGTTTTTTGCCGATATGTTCTGTGCACTGCTGGTGGCAATCTGCGATCTGTTTTACCCGATGATTGCCAAAAACATCATCAATGACTACGTGCCGAACCGCAATCTCCGCCTGCTGATTGTTTGGGCAATCGCGCTTGTTTTTATCTATCTGCTGAAAGCCGCGCTCAATTACTTTATCCAATACTACGGTCACATCGTCGGCGTCCGAATGCAAGCCGATATGCGGCGGGATATGTTCGAAAAGCTGCAAAAGCTCCCCTTCACCTACTTCGACGAAAACAAAACCGGAACCATCATGTCCCGCATGGTCAATGACCTCATGGACATTTCCGAGCTTGCCCACCACGGTCCCGAAAACCTCTTCCTTTCGCTGATTCTGCTGGCAGGCTCTTTTGTCATTCTTTGCACCATCAATCCCTTACTGACCCTGATTGTCTATGCAGCATTACCCTTTGTGGTCTTTTTTTCGATTAAAATGCGGCAGGATATGCACGGCGCATTCAAGCGCACCCGTGAGAAAATCGCCGAGGTAAATGCCAACATCGAAAATGCGATTTCGGGAATCCGCGTTTCCCGCGCCTATACTGCAGACCGCCGGGAAACCGAAAAATTCGAGCATTGCAACAATCGGTTTGTCGCGGCTCGCTCCGCCGCCTATCGTGTCATGGCACGATTCTTCTCGGGGATGGATTTATGTATGGACATCCTCTATGTCATTGTGCTGATTACCGGCGGAATCTTCTTTTTCCAAGGATGGATTGACGTCGGAGAATTTACCGTTTTTCTGCTCTATATCAATATGTTTTTGAATCCGGTCAAGAAGCTGATTCAATTTTTCGAGCAATTCCAAAACGGAATGTCCGGCTTTGAACGGTTTGAGCAGATTATGGCAGAAGCGGAGGAGCCGAGCGGTGACACCGAAATCGAGCTGTCAACCCTCAATGGCGACATCGACTTTCACCACGTTGATTTCCGCTATAAAAAGGATGACAATGAGCAAAGCCTGGTGCTGAAAGACCTCTCGCTTCACATCCCGCAGGGCAAAACCGTTGCCCTGGTCGGCCCCTCCGGCGGCGGTAAAACCACCCTTTGCCACTTAATTCCCCGATTTTACGAAATCAGCGCAGGCTCTATCACAATCGGAGATTATGACATTCGCAGCCTTTCCAAATACTCCCTGAGAAAAAATATCGGCATGGTCGCGCAGGACGTTTTCCTCTTCACCGGCACCATTCGCGACAACATCGCCTACGGAAAGCCGAATGCCACCGAGGAGGAAATCATCGACGCCGCCAAAAAAGCCAACATCCACGATGCCGTCATGGCTATGGAAAACGGCTATGACACCTATATCGGAGAGCGAGGCATCAAGCTTTCGGGCGGTCAGAAGCAGCGTATCTCGATCGCACGCGCCTTTCTCAAAAATCCACCCATTCTAATCCTGGACGAGGCAACCTCCGCGCTGGACAACGCAACCGAAATGCTGATTCAAAAATCGCTGGAGGAGCTGTCCAAAAACCGTACCTCTATTGTTGTGGCACACCGCCTGTCAACCGTGAAAAATGCCGATGAAATCGTGGTAATCACCGATGACGGCATTAAGGAGCAGGGCACCCACCAACAGCTGCTGGAAAAAAACGGCATCTATGCGAAGCTGTATGCCTATCAATTTTCCGAGTCGTCTTCCCAATAAAACCAAAGGAGCATTTCCCGTCTTATGAAAAAAGCTGTTGTATTTGACCTCGACGGCACCTTAGCCGATACCCTTACCACCATTGCCTACTTTGCCAATCGAGCATTGGAAGCCTGTGGATTCTCTGCGATTCCCAAGGAAAAATATCGTTATATGGTAGGGAACGGCGCCAAAATCCTGGTACAGCGTATGCTGCACCAAAACGGCGACGATTCCCCCGAAAGCTTTGACAAGGTTTATCCGCTCTACAACCAAAGCTACGATGACAACTTTTTGTATTTGACCGCACCCTACCCCGGCATTCCCGAGGCACTTGACGCCCTAAAGCGTGCGGGGGTCAAGCTGGCGGTGCTCTCCAATAAGCCGCACGCCACCACCGTGAAGATTGTGGAATCACTCTTCGGTACCGACACCTTTGACATCGTTTGGGGACAGCGTGAGGGAGTCCCGCTCAAGCCGGACCCCACCGCATTGCTCCGACTTCTGGAGGAGCTTAAAGTCACCCCGGCGGAAACAGTATATGTCGGAGACACTGCCGCCGATATGAAAACCGGAAAAAATGCGGGAGCTTGGACGGTCGGCGTGTTGTGGGGCTTCCGCGACGAAAAAGAGCTGCGGGAAAACCACGCCGATGTAATCATATCAAGTGCAGAGGAATTGCCGCCACAGCTGAATGCACGGTAATACTTTTCATTTACGTATCAAAGCCTATCAGGAAAGGAGCACCATCATGACCGAAAAGGAGCGTGCCCTATTCGCCGTTCAAGGGTTGAAAGAAAAATATCCGAATGCCGTCTGCTCTCTCCGCTATCGGAAGCCGTATGAGCTGTTGATTGCCACGCGGCTCTCGGCGCAATGCACCGATGCACGGGTCAACATTGTGACCGAGGAGCTGTTTCGGAAATTCCCCACATTGCAGGCCTTTGCCGATGCCGATATTGCCGACATTGAGGAGATTATAAAGCCCTGCGGCTTATATAAAACCAAAGCGAAAAGCATTAAAGAGATGTGTACCCAATTGATTCGGGACTTTGATTCCGCTTTGCCCGACTCGCTCGAGCTGCTGACCTCTCTGTCCGGTGTCGGCAGAAAGACCGCCAATCTCATCCTGGGAGACATCTTTCACAAGCCCGCCGTTGTGGTCGATACCCACTGCATCCGCATTACAAATCGTTTAGGCTTGGTGCAGGGTGAGGATCCCTACAAGCTGGAGGTCGCACTGAAGAAAATACTGCCGCCGCAGGAATCAAGCGATTTCTGCCACCGTTTGGTGCTGTTCGGCAGGGAAATTTGCAAGGCGCGCAAGCCGCTTTGTGAAAATTGTCCCCTGCAGGACGGCTGTGCTTCCCGACAAAAAAGTCTTGCCGCAAAAGCAAGCGCAGCCGGTAATGTTTTAGTCACGAAATAGGCAAAAAATTCTATTGAAACTATCTCTGTTTTATAGTTATTATACGTTTTAAATCAATATTTTTTGTATATCTTTCGCTTCTTTATTTTTTATTTTTAACCAATTGTTAATTCTGAAAATTTTGCTTGTTTTCAATCACCCGAAATGCTATAATATATAAAATCAATTTCATCTGAGTGTATCGACAGAGGTAAAACTCAAACTACATGAAAGAACGGAACATTTATGGCTGATCATCAGAATAACACCGTAAAAGTAAAAATGCTGGGTGGCTTTTCGATCTCGTTCCAAGACCGTGAGCTGACCGACGACCAGGGAAGAACCAAAAAGGTCTGGACGTTAATCGAATATTTGCTTGCCAACTATGGCACCAGTGTCTCTCAAGAGAAGCTAATCGAAGCGGTATGGCAGGGTGAGGAATATGACAACCCGCTCAATGCCCTCAAGAATCTGGTCTATCGTGCCCGCACCGCGCTGAAAGGGATCTGCCCGCCGGAGCAGCCGCTGGATTTCATCTTGTTTGAGCGCAATACCTATGCTTGGAACCCGAAGCTTCCCTGCGAAATTGATATTGAGCAGATGGAAGTCCTCCGTAAAGCGGCGGCAGACAAGGGTCGTTCTACCGACGAGCGTATCGCCGATTACGAAAAAGCCATTCTATTATATGGCGGTGAATTTCTGCCGAAATCCTCCTATCTCGATTGGGTAATCGGGAAAAACGCATATTATGCTTCGCTCTATCTGGATTGTGTACTGGAGCTGCTCCCGCTTTACAATCAAACCGAAAATTATGAAAAAACCGTGCTGTTGTGCGAAGCGGCAATCGAGCATTGTCCTTACGAGGAAAGCATCCACCAAGCGTTGCTGATTTCCTACGGAAAAACACGGCAAAAGAAAAAAGCGGTTGCGCATTATCAGCATATTTCCGAGATGTTTTATGATGAATTCGGCATTCGACTATCCGATGAGACCACCAAAATCTACAAAGACATCATCAAGGAAATGCACAATGTCGAGCTGGATTTATCAGTCATCATGGAGGACTTAAAGGAAGCCGGCGAAAAGCCGGGCGCCTTTTTCTGCGAGTACGATATCTTTAAGCAGATTTATCAGCTGCAGGCAAGGTCGGTACGCCGTACCGGGCTGTCCATTCATGTTGCACTGCTGACCCTTACCGACCGACATGGCAATATGCCTGCCGATTCCTCTTTGAAAATGGGGATGAAGCGGCTCAAGGAATGCGTAGTCGGCAGCCTGCGAAAGGGCGATGTTGTTTCCCCCTACAGTGCGGCTCAGCTGGTCATCATGCTGCCGTTGACTACCTATGAGGACGGCAATCTGGTTTTGAATCGTATCACCAAAAAATTCGAGGGAGTACAGCAGAATATGATGCTGCGGCTGAATTCCAGGCTAAGTGCGCTGACCCCCATTGATTTAATTTAAAATGCAATCGAAAAGCTGTGGTACGTCTTGAAAACGAGGCACTCCACAGCTTTTGTTTTCGGATGACGGGATTGTTTCCCGCATTATTCGAAGATAAGTCCTTCGCATTTCCACTGTGAAACTTACTTTGGAAATGCACTCTGCAAAATAATTTCGAATTATTTTAAAAAA
>CAZFQM010000045.1:0-9145 GCA_964520995.1 uncultured Oscillospiraceae bacterium | reverse complement strand
ACGGGAAAATTGGTTCCGGCACTTCCCAATCAAAAGCCGTTTTTGCTGACAAACGGTATGATGGTCAAATATTCCGGCACGATACAGGATGCCGGTATAGATAAGGATTTTGAAGTTACATCAAAGCTGAATTTCAAAAAGAAATAAAACGGAGGAGTAGGCTCATGGAAAACAAGAGAGAAAACTTAAAACCAAATGAAGTTGCGGCACCGACCTTGTTTGTCGGCGTAGGCGGTACAGGCTGTAAAATCGTAAAAAAGGTTGCCGACCTGTGCGCTCCGGAGGAAAAAGAAAACATCAATTTTCTGTGCTTGGACACCAACGTAAACGATCTGTCCGATGTTGCAAACGGAAAATCGCAGATTTATTGGGTGCAGACCTCGAACACACAGACGGTAGGCAGCTATCTGGACTATGATGAGGAAGCACGTAAAAAGTGGTTCCCAAAAAATGCGGTCATGTACGACAAAACCGTTTCCGAGGGCGCAGGGCAGGTGCGTGCAATTTCCAGATTGGCACTGAACGCTACCATCAAAACCGGAAAAATTCGCCCTTTATACGACTCCATTGATGACCTTTTCCGCAAAACGGGAAAGGATATGAAGCAGGCAATGCGTGTTGTGATTGCTTCCACTGCCTCCGGTGGTACCGGCTCCGGTATTATCCTGCCCTTGAGTATGTTTATTCGCGATTATGTCAAGGAAAAATATCCGAATACCAGCTTGATTGTTCGCTCCTTGATTCTGTTGCCCGAGACCCTGGACAGCGTAATTGATTCTCAGACCGAGCGTGATAGTCAGGCACGCAACGCCTATGCTACCGTAAAGGAATTGAATGCCTTTATGATGAAAGGCTCCGGCTTTATTGATTTGGACGATGACTTGAGACAATTCAGCGACCTGCACGTTAATGTTTCGGTTGCCGGCTCCGATAAGCAAAAGTCTTTGTCGCTGTTACCGATGGATTTTTGCTTCCTAATGGACGGACAGGATGCGGAGGACAGCACCATGATCAGCATTGGTCAGTACATTGAGCAGGCTGCCCAGGCGCTGTATGAGCAAAATATCGGTCCGATGCAGAAAAAGGCATTTTCGGTTGAGGATAATATTATCAAGGAGATGACCAAGCCCGGTAATTACGGACGGAATCGCTTCGGCGGTATCGGTGCGGGCGTGATTCGTTATCCCTATGAAAAGATTGCCGATTATGTGGCTTACGATTTGGCAATCGACAGCATCGGCGGCGAGGGGGATGCCACGAAGTGGACGAAATACGATAACGCTGTGCAATCCTATAAAGCGGAGCAGAAAAAACGCGGCGTGCCGATGTCTACCTGGGATTCCGACGGCAAGGTCTACTGTGATACACTGCACAACGCCAAAGACGCTTTCTCCCGTGATTTGAATAATACCTATGAATTGGACGGCATTGATTCCAGGCTGAAGCGTTTCAAGAAGAGCTTTGAGGATCAGGTTTATCGTGTTGTTCTCAACGACAAGCGGTTTAATTCGCTCTATAATTCCGCGAAGCAATGGGAGAGCGCTCCTTCTTTTGGAGAAAGCGATAACAAAATCGCCGATGCCGTGGATTCCTTGAGCAGCTATCGTGGCGTGGTGGAAGCACGCAGCAAGGACGGCAGCCCCATTGTGGAGGGCATTGTCAGCCGCTGGGTTGAAGCACTTTATACAAATGAGCAGAAAACAGTGGTCATCAACGATACATACAGCATCGAAAGTCTGCTGAAAAATGCGCAGGGGGAAATCTTCCATCCCTGTGCCGCACGGTATGTTCTCTATCGCTTGCTGGAGGAATTTGACAAGGAGGTGCGCTCTACCGCTCATCTTCGTGCCGAAGAAACCATCGAAATGTTCCGAAACAAGGAATATGAATTCAAGTTCACCAAGGATAAGGTGATCGGTATCGAGAGTCTCGGTGATTTGGAAAAGGAGCCCAGCTTGTTCGACAAGCTGAAGGGCTACAAAAAGCTGAATGAGGAAGCTAACCAGGATATCCCCGGATACTTTATGGCGTTGGAGGATTATTGCAAGAAAACGGCGGTTCATGCCGCTTATCAAAAGGCATACACCTATGTAAAGGCATTTATCGAGCAGTTTGAGCAGTTTTTCAATACCTTTGTTTACAAGGTTAAGGATCTCAGCCGGAAGAAGATCGACCTGGTGGATGAGTTGCAATATAAAAAGGGTGACTCCTTTGTAAACATCTGCGCAACCGAAGAGCTTTTGCGGGAGCTGAGCAAATATTCTCTGCAAAAAACGCAAAAAGAAACCACAATGCTGAATTCCGACATCAACGGCGGTATTTTCGATGCGGTTAAAAATAATGCCATCTTCAAAATGGAGATTGATAAGGCAGGCGGCGGATATATCGAAGAGGATCGACGAGTCAACATCTTTGATGATATCCTTATGGGCTATTTCAGGAGCAGCGTTCGCGAAAAGTGCGATGATATTGACAGGGATATTATCGGCGCAATCGAATTGGAACAGCGCTTAAAAGAGCGTATCCGCTTGCGAAATGAAAACGGCGGCGATACGCAGGTCTTTGAGCAGGTGTCGGTGGAGGACGCAAAGAGACATATCCTGGAGGTTGTCGCAATGGGCGCACGAATTGCCGCTCCGTCTGTGCAGCGTGCTACCAACGAGGAGCCCAGAGAGATTAAGGTCTGTGCGTATAACAAAATTCTTTTGGATAATCGCAAGTTCCGTGTCAAGGATTTGATGCCGAACGGGGAAGCGGTCGATACCGTTTCAAAATATGAGATTCACTTCTACAATGCGCTTTATAACCTAACTCCCAATAAGCTGAAGAAATTTGCGGCACCGTTTGAGACGGAAACCGGCAAAAAAAGCTCCGGAACCTATCATAAGGCGTATTCCGATTATGCCCGTTTGATCGGTCCCGATTCGACCAAAAATGCCGCAATCTCCACCCATATCGATAAAGCATGGGATTCCATTAAGAGTATGCCAGAGCTTGACTTTGATTATCAACAGCAGGTGATTAAAAAGGTACACAAGGCGTTCGTTTACGGCTTGATTCATCAAGCCATTCAGCAACGTCCGCTTTCTGCGGTTGCCAACGGGAAAAAGGTTTATCTCTACCGTGATTCCGACAATCGCGATGTGGAGCTGCAGGTGCCAAACGGAACCTTATGTGATGAATTCTATGAGGTTTTGGATGCGTTGTATGTGAACTCCAAGGTGGTAGAGGACATCAATCTGATTAAGAACCGCAAGAGGGCAATGAGCGAAGCCAAAAACTGCAATTATGAAAGCACCGAATTCTTCCGTGATATGGCGAAATTCAATCTGCTGCACCTGTTGGGGATGAATGATGCGGAGGTACACGATTCCTGTGACGGTACGCAAAAGAGCGTAGATGCCCTCAAGGCGGAGATTCGCGACAATAAAGAAGCACGGTATAAGCGGGAAGAGTCCAATTGGGATTTGACCGATATAAAAGATGACGGCAAGCGTTATGTGGAAAATGCGACCAGCTTGTTTGCAATTCCGTTGATGTATTACTGCACATTGCCGAATTCCGGTCGTTATATTTCCGAGCTTACCGCAATGGTTGACGCGGTCATTGATGTGTTCCGCGAGGAATATTCCAAGTGGGAAAAGGAAGAGGATGTGAAGTTTGTACTGTGTACCCGTTTGGTAGATGAATTGACCCTGCTCAAGCGCAATTATCATTTCTACGTAACCTATCTGCGGGCACCGTCGGCTACCGAAAATCCGGTCATTGATATCATCCAAAGAAAGATTCGCGACGTTATTATGTCCGCTCCCGAGCCGGAGGATTATGAGGCACTGCTGGACAAGGTTGCAAAGGAGTTTAAGGACAGCGAAAACAGTTAATACTAATAAGAAACGGAGGTGAGCGATTTGTTCACAGTTTTGATAGCTGAAAAAGAACATATTGATGCCATACGACAGGAAAACAAGCTGTTTTTCGAACCGTTTCTGGATAGCAAAGAACTCGCATTTTGTTATTGGAATCCCGAGGGGCAGACCACGGAGGAGGCTGTCCCGGGGCTTTCGGATGCCGTAGGCCGTCGAAGAGCTTGGCGCGCGGTCATTATCAATCATTGCGATATTGCTTCCTCCAAGCTGAGAAATCCGTTTGATACGGTGGCGCATGACGCACTGGATACTCTTGTTGCACCGCCGCAGCAGCCCTGTGAGGGAGAAACCGCAGAGCAATGGGAGTCTGCTTGGAAAAAGTATTATGAAGCGCTGACCGCCGAAAAGGAATTTGTCTACAAAAGTGCCTTGGAGCTTCCCTTACAGAGATTGGTGACCCGACTTTGTTTCCGACCGGCGGATTATATTCACAATGAGGTTCGGGAAAAGCAGGATGTGGATGATTGGGCGATGCAAAAGCTCGGCAGGGATGATATGAAGCTGAGCGTAAAGCTGGAGCTTATGGAGCGTGACCAGTATAAGCGCGAATTACGCCTGAAGGAGACCCTGCGCAGAGCCTTTTTGGACGAACGGTATTTGAACGTCGCTTATCCATCGGAGGTGTATTGCATTTCTCCGCGTGCGGCGGAAAACAACTATTTTGACCCTGATGCCTATTGGAATATCCGCCAGGATAGTCAATATTCAACATTTGCGGATCGCAATATGTATTTTGACCGAATGCGCTTTATGGTGTTTGATATTCTCTCTCCCACGCATCGTGATTTTCGTTCGGATTACATTCGTTTTTTGGCATCGGTATTGATTTTTGCTTCTAATCCGATTCCGGGCAGCGCAATGCAGGCAAGACATCTGTATCGGCTGGAGACGGAAACGGATGATGAGCCGCTGTGCACCCTGGTGACCTCCTATGATAAAAAGCTGTCGAATACCTACGATGTGATCGAAAACGAGATGGAGAAGATAAGAAGCGAGATTCCGGGAGAGCTGACCGATAAAGCCGCGGAGGCGTTATTCTGTACGCCGAAGGATGTTGCCGTGCTGTCGGATGATTCCTGTGATCCCGAAAAGGCGCTTGCGGAAACGGATTACGGCTTGTTTTTTGACAGCCCGGAGAACGAGCTTCATAAATGGAATCGGGATTATCAAATTTCCGAAAAGGCGTTGACCTATATTGCGAAGCAGCAATCACGTGCGGTTCGGAAAAGTGTCATGCAAATGCATTTGTCAAGCGAAATTTCGGAGGTCAACATCAGCCGCCTGACACCGCTTCAGATAGAGGACATACGTGATTATACCGAGACGTCGGAGGATCGGATGGTCGATTCCATTCCCTCCGACCTTACGGATACCGACCTTTATCTCGACCGAATCGAGGAAGCCGCGGAAAAGGTGAAAAAGGTCATTCATCGTCGCATGACACGCAAGACGGCAGTGATATTGTCCGCAATCTGCCTGGGATTGTTTTTGGTCTGCTTTTTGCCCTTCCTTTTGTCAAACAACGGAACGCCGCAGACGGTGACAACGGCAATTTTGCTAACTGCCGGCTCACTCGGCGCTTTGGCGATTATTTTGCTGATTTCTTTATTCTGTATGCGCTATTCGATGATCAGTGCCGTAAAAGGCTATAATAACACCGCGCGTCAAATTATCGGCGATATTCATTCGTCTATGCGGCGGTTTTCAAAATATCTGAGTGCCGTTTGCAATGTGCGCAGGGGTCATGCTGTTCAAAATTATGTCAAAAAGAATCTGGACGAGTATACCAAGAGCCTGCGTATTCGCAAAAAGCATCAGGAGGACATTCGCAAAAGGCGGGCGCAGCTTTCCGAGGATTACGGAGATTATTTGGGAGATCGTTCCTATTGCGATGAGACGATGGCGCGTCCGTATGATTACGATTTTGATCAAACCACGGAATACGCCTATCCCGCTCCCTTCCTTGCGGGGGACAACCGCCAAATCGAATTTATCAGCAACGGTAATTTCGTCACGGTTCCGTCAAGCTATATTACACGTATGACAGTAAGAATGGAGGGCATCTATGAAAAGTAATCTTTTGTTTTTCATAAAATTGATGGTATCCTTTCTTCCGTTTGTATTGTTTGCGTTTTTCAACCGAAAAGCCAATGTGGCAAAGGAAAATCGAAGCAGACAATATCCGATGCCACTTGTGGCGGTGGTTTACAGTGCGGCTCTTTTGATTTTCTTAAAACAGCTTTCGGCACTTTTTATGAGCTTGTTTTTGAAGCTTGCCGATTTGTTCGACAAGTTTCGCTTGCCCACTGTCGGGGAGCTTATCCGTGATTTGTATCAAAGCTGGGGAATCTACCTGAGCTTGATTCTGTTTAATACCCTGGCGTTGCTTATTTATGTCCTGCTCAAGCGGGTGCTGACCGTCATTTTCGGCAGGATTAGGGTCAAGAAAGATTCCTTGCTCGGCTCGGTGGTGGAATTGTTCTATACTTATGACGATTCGGAGGAGCGCTGGTACGTTAAGGAGCACTATGGACAGGCACGAACCTTTATTAAGACCGCTTACTACGGAGGTTGCTTTGTTTCGGGGCTTGCTTTGCTGATTTCTTGCGGCTTATGCATGAATAAGCTGGTTAGTGCACCGTTTTATCCGGTTTTTGCCGTAATTATTATCGGCGAAATGGCTTTCTTTATTGACGGATATGAAAAGGGCGAGCAGGCTGCCGAGCTTGCGGTGCAATCGGACCAATCGCAGCGCGTAGCGATGTATCCTCTGCTGAGAAAGCCGCTGAAAGCGCTGTTCGGAGATAAGCTTTCCGCCGAGGGCACAACGGTCAACAACAGCGTTGCGGCAGGTGGTGCCGTTGAGGATATTTTATTCGGTTTGGAGAAAAACGGCGGTCATATCGGTAAGAATTATGCCGCCTTTATCCGTAAAAAAGCGGAAGCCGGTCTGAAGCCGAATGTGGATTATCTTCGTTGCGGATATGATTTGGCAATCGGAAAAAGCCTGCTGTTTAATACGCCTTTTTATGATAAGCTCAATCCCTATGTGTTTTATGCGATGAATCGCGAATTGCTTACAGGCGGTAAGGTGCTGATTGTTCTCGGACGGCACGGAACGGAGCAGGACCTGTTTCGCTGGGCGGAAAACGGGATGAAAACGGTCTCCAATGTTCCCGAGCTATGGAAAATCGAGAAGATCACCGGAAAGAAGGTCAATGAGGAGAATTTGCCCGACATCGGGATTATTTCTCGCTCCGGTGTCCACGATTTGGACATTCACAAAAATAATTTGCCGTTTTTGAAAAAGGTCTCGTTTGTGATTGTTATCGAGCCGTCAAGGCTTGTCGCAACCGCTCAGATCGGCTTGAATCTATTGATTAAATGTTGCGGCAAGGAGCGTTCGATAGCCTTTTGCTCGGTAGATCGAAATTGTGACGGCTTGGTCGATGCGCTTTCTCATATTTTAATGACCGATATTACCGAGGTTTCGGCTACCGAATATCCTCATGGTACCGGCTCGTATATGTATTGGACCGCCGATGACGATTATCTTCAGCACCGCATTTTGCCAGGTGTTTCCAGATTTCTGGGCATGGGTACCGAGCTTTCCATGGTGGCTTTGAAAAATCAGGTCAGGGAAACGGTATGGTACGGCGGAGAGGCGTTTCCGGTGCTGGATGCGCATTGGATTGCCAAGCAGTATTATTATGACTTGCTCGATTACGCACAGCTTCCTACCAATCAGGAAACCTTTGACCGCTGCTTTCGTGCCTCCTTTAATATGTGCAATGAGCGGGTCAGCGATTATTCCTTTATCACCGTTGAGGATGACCGAAACAACTTGTTTGAAACGCGGCGCAATTTTGCGACGATTTCGGAGCAGCAGGGCTTTGTCAACGTCATTTCTTCCGAATATATGCTGCGTGAATATATGTCCGCCAATACCGAGATTTTTACGGCAGACCCCAAGGCAATTCCGTATATTACCGCGGACTATGCGCGTACCGAACGGAATGCGATTCTTTCGCTCTGCCTACTGTTGTGCATTGATTCGGTGCGGGAGGAGACCTTGCTTCGACAGCTTGCAATGCTGAATATCAGTGCCAAGGATCCGACAGCGGAAATTTGGAATGAAATTTGTATGATCTTCGGCAGTACTGCCGTTACCGACAAAGAGGGGGTGCCGATTCTTTCGGTGCAAACGGCGGAAGGAAAGAGCGTTACCTTTGAAAAGGATACCACCATCCTCTTTAAGCGGCAATACAGCATTGAAACGGGAAGCTTTGAAAGCGTTTATACCATCGAAAATGCTGATTTCTCACGTATCATTCTGGATGACCTGCAAAATGCGAGCTATATTGCCGAGCAGGAGAGCGAGGACATCTATATCGGAACCGAGCTGAAAGGTCATGTGTATCAGAAGTATATGCCGGGTCAGTTTTTTACCTTGAACGGTAAATATTATGAAATGGTGGCGACGACTTCGGATAATCGTATTTTGGTTCGTCGTGCCTCCGAGCATATTGACGGCAGATTGGCTTATCGGCAGGTGCGAAATTATACCATTCATCATATGGAGGCCTCCTCTTCGATGGGAGCTTTGAAATCGGTGAATCATATCGGCATCCATTATCAGAATGCCGATTTCAGCGTAGAGACTTCCGGCTACTGGAAGCTTCACGCCTACAACGACTTTGACAACGGCGATTTGGTACAGGTCAACGGCGTTCCGACCCGTGAATATCACCACAAACAGATATTGAAGCTGGATTTTTCCGAATTCGGTGCTGCATTTACGGATTCGGTCAGAATGACCCTCACCAATTTGCTCAATGAAGCCTTTGTGACCTTGTTTGCCGATAATCAGCCATTTATTTCCGCGGTCACACTCGGCAGCTATGATGCGCCCTTGACCTATAGTCTTGCGTTGGCGGAAAATATCGAAAATGCCGATAAGGCGATTTTTGTGATTGAGGATAGTCAGCTGGATATCGGCTTGTTGATTGCCGTAGAGCGGAATTTGCATCGTATTTTCCAAATCCTTTCGGATTATTTGACCTGGAATGAGGAGGAGATTGCCGAAAGTATTCGCAAGCAAAATGAACCCGAGGAGGAAAAGACGCCTGAGCCCTTTGATGTTTATGCGGAGGAGGGCGAGCCTGAAAAGAAAAAAGGCTTTTTCGGTCGCTGAGTGAAAACAACGACCCTGCGATATT
>CAZFQM010000044.1:0-9219 GCA_964520995.1 uncultured Oscillospiraceae bacterium | reverse complement strand
TCATCTTCCTTTGGTGCCTTGTAGCGTAGCGGAAAGGAATGGTCATAAAGATGAAAAGAATCAAAAGCTTTGAGATCAACCATAATACCCTGCAGATAGGGATGTATATTTCTCGGATAGATGATGATATCGTAACCTACGATTTAAGAATGGTGAAGCCGAACGGTGGGGAGTATCTGGATTGCGCCGGGATGCATACCGTGGAGCATTTAATGGCTACCTTTTTGCGCAATTCCGAGTTTGAGAAAAATGTTGTTTATTTCGGCCCGATGGGGTGCCGCACCGGCTTTTATTTTTTGCAGCGTGGTATGACACATCAGGAGGCGATCGACTTGGTTCGTCGGGCGCTGGATTTTGTGGTTGATTTTTCGGGAGCGATTCCCGGCTGCTCCGCGATAGAATGCGGCAATTACAAGGAGCATGACCTGGCGGCGGCACAGAAAATGGTGCGCGGTTTGCGGGAGAGCTTGATAAATTATACGGTTGAGCTGCTACAATATGACGCGGTACGGTAGAATGAACGGAATTCTTTTAACTTTCCTGTCAATATGTACAAAAGCGAACGAGGTTTTCGTGAAATGAGATAAATCTGAGGCTTGATTTGTAAATAAAGTTACAAAACGATTGCAATTCGAGCGAAAAACAAGTATAATCATAAATAGTTGTTACCGATTTGTAATAATTAGAGCAAATCGAATACGCTTATCAGCAAAGCCCGACTTCTCGGTTTTCAGATAAAATATTGATTCGAATCAAAAAAGGAGTGAATGGCATGGATCGCAAACAGGCGAATGATATGGAAGCCTTGCAGGAAAAAAAGGCGGTATCGGCGCAGGGTAGCGATACAGAGGAGCAAAACGATTTCATCTATCAGATTTTCAGACATTCTTATAAATTGGTTTCTTTTGTCGGCATTGAGGTGCTGCGGGTCATCAAACGGATATTTGACGGGGAAAAGGCGCTTTCCGAAGCAACAAAGGGAAAGCTGGAGCCGGGATTGCAAGCTATTTGCAATCGAGTCGGAGACGGCTTTTCTTCGGTACGGCGTAATGTGACACGTCCGATTTCCGCCATCGGTCACGGATATGTGCTGGCGCGCGAAAGTGCGAAAACTGCCAGAAAAGAAAAGCGTTCCCCGCAAAAAGCGGTGCTTTCCACCTTACGTGAGGGGGCAAAAAGAAACAACTGGTTCTTTAAGAGCTTGTTAAACTACTCCGCTGCGGCGCTCGGCTTGGCGGTTGTGGTTATTTCTGTCGTTTATATGTCAAATATGGATATTGCCGTTGCGGTGGAATATAAAGGACAGCAGCTCGGCTATATCGAAAACGAAACGGTTTACGAGGAAGCTTCCAAGATGTTGCAGGAGCGTATCGTCTATGAGGATGGCGACACCGCCCTTGACACCCAGCCTAAGCTGACCTTGAAAATGCTCAGCAGTACCGACCGCGTTGTCAGCGAGAGCGGTCTGGTGGATAACATGATAAAAATGTCGGGTTCGGATATTGTGGAGTCCAACGGTGTTTATATCGGCGGAAAATTCTACGGCGCAGTGGAAACGACCGAGGAAATTCAAGCTACGGTAGAGAAAATACTGGCGAAGTATAAAACGGATAAAACCGACGAAACGGTGGAGTTGGTAAATCCGGTCGAAATTAAGGCAGGCATCTATCTGACCTCCTCGGTAAAGGAGGAGCAGGAGCTTGTAGACTTGCTGAATTCCGAGGTTGCGGGGGAAGTAACCTACACCGTTGAGGCGGGGGATACCCCCAGCGGCGTTGCCAAGAAGAACGGTGTTTCTTACAGCGACTTTAAGGCAATGAACCCGAATTGTGAAACAAAGTTCGTGGTCGGACAAAAGGTGTATATCTCCAAATCGGAGCCTTTTGCGGCGGTCAAGGTCATTCGCAAGGAGACCTACAAGGTGGAAACGATGTTTGAAACCGAGACCGTCAATGACAACTCCAAGAGCGTTTCTTATTCCAAGGTGACTCAAAACGGAGTCAAGGGCGTTACCGAGGTGACCGCCAACATGGAATATGTCAACGGTGTGAAGGTAAAGGAAACGGTGCTTTCCACCAAGGTACTGCAAAAGGTGGTAAATCAAAAAATCGTGAAGGGCACCAAGATGCCATCTGCGGCTTCCAATACCACTTCTAAGGGCAACAGCTCGATTGGCAACCTGAAATTTATGTGGCCGGTTGCCGGTGGATATATCAGCTCGCCGTTCGGCGGGGCGCGTCGACATGGCGGTATTGATATTGCGGCTCCGCGTGGCACGGCGATTTATGCGGCGGAGAGCGGAACAGTCTCCCTTGCAAGATGGAACGGTACCTACGGAAATTGTGTCATCATCGACCACGGCAACGGGGCGCAGACCTTGTACGGACACGCCAGCAAGCTGGTTGTTAAGGCGGGTCAAACGGTAAAAAAGGGCGACGTGATCGCTTTGGTCGGCTCGACCGGACGTTCGACCGGAAACCATTGCCATTTTGAGATTCGCCGAAACGGAACGCGGGTTAATCCTGCTCCCTATATCGGAGCATAGCAAAAGGCAAATATTGAAAATAAAAAAACGGCATTCGTGCCGTTTTTTGTTTCACCTGAGAAAAAGGAGGGAAACGGCAGTGCTTGACAAAGCTTCAAAATCCAAGCAGGAGCAGCCCGAGGAGGATCGCTTCGGCGAAAGAATACAGGCAGTATACCGTTTTCTGTATCGGTTGGTTACAGATATCGGCTTTGAAGAGTTGAAAATATTGAAGTATATCTATGATGCAGAACGCAGACTCTCTCTTCGCGTGGAAAAAAGGCTGACCCCACTGCTGACAAGGCTGATAAAGTGTCTTGCAGGAGGAGCACAGGCCGTTTATCGGGCAATTATGCATCCTTTTTCCGCAGCGGCAAAGGGTGTGCGCCTGCTTCGACGGAATGTGTCCGAAGCCAAAAAGGAGAATGGGCAATCTGTGCCCGGCGCAATTTTTTCTACTCTGTGGCAGGGCTTGCGGAACAATAAAAGCCTTTTAAAAAGTATGCTCAATTATGCTGCGCCGATATTGGGTGTGGTCTTGCTTTGCTTAACGGTGGAGTATTATTCCAAGCTGACTGTTGCGGTAGCGGTGTCGGTGGACGGGAAGCAGATCGGCTATGTTTCGGATGAGACCGTTTACGATCGAGCGGCAAAAATGTTCCAGCAACGGATTGTATATGAGGACGGAACCGAGAAAATCGATACACATCCCTCCTTGTCGGTGAAGATTGTCGATACCGCACAGCTGCTTGATGAGGACCAGGTGGTGGATTCGATGATTCGCTCGTCCGATAAGGACATTGTGCAGGCGGGCGGTATCTACATCGACCATAAGTTTTACGGCGCCGTAACCGAGGTTGAGGCGATCAATAACGCAATGGAGGAAATGCTTGCCGCGCATCGCACCGGAAAAGCAAATGAGACCGTGCAGTTCGTAAAGCCGGTCGAAATCAAAAAAGGCTTATATCTTACTTCAACAATCAAGCGGCAGGAGGAAATTATAGAACTGCTGCATTCCGAGGTTGCAGGTGAAGTTTCCTACACGATTCAGGCGGGAGATACGCCGGGTGGAGTCGCAAAAAAGAACAACATTCCCTATAGTGATTTCAAAGCAATGAACCCGAATTGTGAAACAAAGTTCGTAGTCGGACAGAAGGTTTATCTTGCAAAATCCGAGCCGTTCCTTGCGGTGGAGGTTGTTCGGCGGGAGACCTATAAGACCGAGACGATGTATGCTACCGAGACGGTCAAGGATAATACCAAAAGCATCAGCTACCGCAAGGTAACCCAAACGGGCGTGAAGGGAATTACCGAATATGTCGCGGATGTCCACTATGTCAATGGGGTGGAAACCGCACGAAACATTCTTTCTTCCAGGGTGCTGCAAACGGTGGTCAACCAAAAGGAGATTGTCGGCAGCAAGGTTTATTCCGACCAATATTCTTCCCCCGTGACCTCCAGCGGAAACGGCTCTCTGAACGGACTTAAATTCTCCGACCCGATTAACGGCGGTACCGTTACGACGCGGTTTAAGTCCAGCCACCGCGCGTTGGATATCGCCATCAAAAACGGCACGCCGATACACGCCGCCGAGGCGGGAACGGTAATCCTTTCGAGATATTACGGCAGCTACGGGAATTGCATTATCATCGACCACGGCAATAATGTGCAAACGCTTTATGCACACGCAGAACGGTTAAAAGCAAAGGTAGGGCAAAAGGTTGCCAAGGGCGAGGTGATTTCTTGGGTAGGTCATACCGGAAGAGTTTACGGAAGAACAGGAAATCATCTTCACTTTGAAATTCGTTCCAACGGAAAACAGCTGAATCCTGCCAAGTATATCGGCAGATAGACCTGCAATATAGCGGGAAAAGGAGATACATATGACAATCAGAAAAGCCGAACGAGAGGATTTGCCGGCTTTGTTGGAAATTTATAACGATGAGGTCCTGCACGGTGTGGCTACGCTGGATTTGACCTCGAAGCAGCTGCCCGAATGGGAAAGCTGGTTTGCGGCACATGGAAGTGCGGAGCATCCGTTGCTGGTGGCGGAGAGAGAGGGGCATCTTGCGGGATATGCGACCCTTTCCCCCTATCGGGAAAAAGAAGCTTATCGCAGTACCGCCGAGCTTTCGGTATATGTCGGCAGGCAGGACAGGGGCAAGGGCGTTGCGACGGCATTGATGCGTCGGATTCTCGAAAGTGCCGCCGAGACGGAGCTACTCCATACCGTGGTATCGGTCATTACGGCGGGAAACGAGGCGAGCCGCGCCTTACATCGAAAATTCGGGTTTGAATATTGCGGTACGATAAAGGAGGTCGGGCGGAAATTCGGTCGGTATTTGGATATCGAGAATTACCGATTGACGGTTGCGCCTCCGAAAAAGGAGAAGTGAGCAGAGATGCTTTCTTGGTTTAAAAAGAAAAGGAAGGACAACAAGGAATTATATCGGCGAATTGATAAAAAGCCGCTGAAATATGTCACGGAGCGGGACTTGGAAACCTATGTGGAATCGGTAATCGGCAAGGACGGCAGAATCAACATCTACGATGATGAAATTGCGGTTTATTGCAACGGTGCCGAGGCGTTTCGTTGCAAGCTGGAGGGCGCGGATGTCGGCGAGCTGATGAGCATGGAGGGTGCGGTCATCAAGGGCATCGACCTGAAAACAGGAAAAATGAGAAGTATCGTCGCTTATTATAAATATTATCGTAAGGTATAGTGCTTTGGCGCAGAACAAACGACCCCTTTGCTCATCTGAGCAGAGGGGTCGTTTTGAACCATTAAAGCCAGCTGTCGGTGTAGGAAATAATGGTGTGATTTTGGGCAGTGTCATCCTTTTCCTGTGGGTGCGCCTGCTGCATTCGTTGCAGGTATTCACTGGGGGTCATGTCGGTTACCAGCTTGAAAACGCGGTTAAAGGTTCGTGCGTTATTGAAGCCGCAATCAAGCGCAATGTCCAGGATGTTTCGATTGTCGTTTTTCAGCATATTCAGCGATTTTCCGACCCGAACGGTATTGAGATAGGTGACAAAGGAAACGCCGGTGATGGCTTTAAAGGTTTTCGAGCAATGAAAGGTATCATAGCCTAAAATTTCAGCTGCCTTTGTCAGGGGAATGTCGGTGTCATAATTCAGGTCGATATAGTCTAACAGCTTCCGAATGCGAGAAAGCTTGTTGACGGTGACCGACGATGCACTTTCCGATGGAGCTTCGGCTGTAAAGTGGCGGAGATACTCTACCCAGAAGCCGGACAAGCGGGAGGTGATGGCGGCTTCGTAGTATTTCGGCTTGCACTTCATTTCCTCATGGACGGTGTCAAAAAGGCGACGGCAATCGGCATCCATGCCGTATTCACGCATTTTTTCGTGGGTCAGACAGGACGAAAGTGCCGCTTTGGAGGAGTACAGCTCACCGAGGAGGATAGGGTTAAAGATGATAAAATCGAGGATATTGCCGTCACGGTCATTTTCGGTGTAATGGATATCGCCGCTTCGGAAAATCATCAGGTCGCCGGGGGAGCAGGAATAGAGGCGATTGTTGACCGCAATTTGGGGATGACCGCCCCGCACATAGATCATCTCCACGTCGGTATGATAATGTGCAAGAAACTTGATGTCGGAGTAGCAACGACACCACAGCTCGAAATCCGATTCGTATTTTCGCTTTTCCAAAAAGCCTTTCATTCTTCGAGCCTCCTGCCGCTTTGTCGCAATCTGCATTTTTTGTCTGTGGCAAAATCGGTGAATTATCCATAAACCGAAATGGATTCGGATATATTACATTTACATTTTACCACAAAACACAAAATATGTCTATAAAAACACAAATATTTGCGAGCAAATCGGCAGAAAACTTTTATAATAAAATTATAGTAGGCAATCCATAATAACAAGTGTATGGATGCTTGAAAGGAGTGAAAAATATGCTGAAAGGGATTCCCTCTGTTTTGTCCCCCGAGCTGCTCAAAATCTTGGATGAGATGGGACATTCGGATGAGATTGTCATTGCGGACGGAAATTTTCCGGGTGCCAGCCATGCGCAACGGTTGATTCGGTTAGACGGACACAATGTGCCGGAAATTTTGGATGCGATTTTACAGCTGTTTCCGCTTGACCGCTATGTCGCGGCTCCGGTCGCTTTGATGGAGGTTGTAAAGGGTGACCCGGTCGTTCCGGTAATCTGGGAGGATTACAAGAAGATCATTGCGGCGCATGAGGAGAACATTCAAATCGAAAACATCGAGCGCTTTGCGTTTTACGAGCGCGCCAAAAAAGCGTATGCGGTGATTGCCACATCGGAGAAAGCATTGTATGCGAATATTATTTTAAAAAAGGGTGTCGTCAACGAATAGACACTTGAGTTGAAAGAAAGGATGAAAGAATATGAATTACCCGAAAATCGGAATCAGACCGATCATAGACGGTCGCTGGGGCGGCGTCAGAGAAAGCACCGAGGAGCAAACCGTGGGCATGGCGGAGGCTGCCGCAAAATTGATCCGTGAAAACTTGCGTTATCCGGACGGAACGCCGGTAGAATGTGTGATTGCGGATTCCACCATCGGTGGCGGTGCCGAGGCGGCAAGATGTGAGGAGAAATTTTCCGCACAAAACGTATGCGGAACCTTGAGCGTAACTCCCTGCTGGTGTTACGGCAGTGAGACCATGGACATGAATCCGCTGACCGTGAAGGCAGTTTGGGGCTTTAACGGAACCGAGCGCCCCGGTGCGGTGTACCTTGCCGCGGTTATGGCGGCACACGCACAGAGAGGCTTGCCGGCATTCTCCATTTACGGACATGACGTTCAGGACAAGACCGACCGTTCCATTCCCGCCGATGTGGAGGAAAAGATTCTCCGCTTTGCAAGATGTGCCATTGCGGTAGGCTTGATGCGCAACAAGGCATATGTTAACTTCGGCGCAATTGCAATGGGTATTGCAGGCTCCTACTGTGATGCGGAATTTTTCCAGAAATATTTGGGCATCCGTGCGGAGTGGGTGGATATGACCGAAATCCTCAGAAGAATCACACTCGGTATTTATGACCATGAGGAGTATGAAAAGGCACTTGCTTGGACTAAAGAAAACTGCAAAGAGGGCTTTGATTGCAATGAGGGCAAGGATTTGCCGGAGGTCATCACAAAATCCAAGGTGGTTCCCGCCGATAAGGATTGGGAATTCGTGGTAAAAATGACCATGGTTGTGCGGGATATCATGCTCGGCAATCCGAAAATTGATGAAATGGGCTGGCATGAGGAGGCACTCGGCAAGAATGCAATCGCAGGCGGCTTCCAGGGACAGAGAAACTGGACCGACTGGCTGCCCAACGGTGACTTTACCGAGGCAATCACCAACTCCACCTTTGACTGGAACGGCAAACGGCAGCCGACCGTTTTCGCCACCGAAAACGACAACCTCAACGGCGTGTCCATGCTGCTCGGTCATCTGGTTTCGAATAAAGCTCCGTTGTTCTCCGACGTTCGTACCTATTGGAGCCCCGAGGCGGTAGAGCGTGTGACCGGACAAAAGCCGACCGGACGTGCCGCAAACGGCTTCATCCATTTGATCAATTCGGGCGCTACCGCACTGGACGGTACCGGTGCCGCAAAGGATGAAAACGGAAACAGCTGTATGAAAGAATGGTGGAACATGACAGATGCCGACATCAACGGCTGTATCGAGCAGACCGATTGGTGCCGTGCAAACTATGAGTATTTCAGAGGCGGCGGCTTCTCCTCTCACTTTAAGACCGGCGCAGAGATGCCGATTACCATGATTCGCTTGAATTTGGTGGACGGAATCGGACCGGTGTTGCAGATTGCAGAGGGCTACACGGTAGTGCTTCCCGAGGAGATGCATCATATCATTGACATGAGAACCGATCGTACCTGGCCGACCACCTGGTTTGCACCGCGGCTGACCGGAAAGGGCGCCTTTACCGACGTTTACAGTGTTATGGCAAACTGGGGCGCAAACCACGGCGCATCGGTATACGGTCATGTCGGCGCAGATTTGATCACCCTTGCAAGTATGCTCCGCATTCCGGTTGCAATGCACAACGTAGAGGAAAGCAAGATCTATCGTCCTCATGCGTGGGCGGCATTCGGCACCGATGACAAGGAAAAAGCAGATTATGCGGCTTGTGCGACATACGGACCGCTCTACAAATAAGCTTTAGCGAAAGCAAAATAAAACAACCGATTGAGTTTGAATGCTCAATCGGTTGTTTTGATTTTGAACATCTATGGTCGAAAACCGCTTATCCGAAGCAGCAAGGAAGTCCGCTTGCATCGGAGAGGCGGTCTGCATATTGCTTCATCTGCAGCTCGCTTTGCGGTTCGTCGGAAAAGCTGTGATACTCCGCACCGAGAATCTCATATTTTGATTTTGCCAAATGGTTATACCGCAGTAATTCCACTTTTTGAACGCCTTTTCCGAGGGTGCGGAGAATGGCGGCAAAGTCCGAAAAATCCTCCGCCGTGTCATTGACACCCGGAATGACGGGGATACGGACGATGATATTTTCGGCGGTCTCCGATAGCCTGCGCAGGTTGTCGAGGATCAGCCGATTGTCTTTCCCGGTGTATTTTCGATGCTTTTCGGGGTCTGCGATTTTGAGATCGGTATAAAACAAACGAATATAAGGAAGCGATTTTTCGACATTGTCCCATGGAACGAACAAGGCGGTTTCAACG
>CAZFQM010000043.1:0-9243 GCA_964520995.1 uncultured Oscillospiraceae bacterium | reverse complement strand
AGACAGCAGCTATGTGGCAAAGGAAATCAGCAAAAACAACAAGGTCAAAGCCTTTTCGGTCGGATACGAAGAAGAAAAATACAGCGAATTATCCTATGCCGAGGAATTTGCACAGACGGTCGGATTGGATATTTACACCAAAAAGGTATCGGCGGAGGAGTTCTTTGGCATTGCGCCGACCGTGCAATATCATCTCGATGAGCCGTTGCCCAATCCATCGGCGCTCCCCCTCTACTTTGTTGCAAACACCGCCGCAAAGCAGGTCAAGGTCGTGCTCTCGGGTGAGGGCGCAGATGAGCTGTTCGGCGGCTACAATTACTATGTAGAACCGCTGGATTACGAGAAATATCAAAAGCTCCCGCGTTGTCTGCGCAAAGCGGCAAGCGGCGTTGCAAAGCGGTTGCCCGATTTCCACGGAAAGCGCTTTCTCATCCGCGGCAATCAGCCAATCGAAGAGCGTTTCATCCGCAACAACTACGTATTCAGCCAGGAGGAGCGCAAAAAGGTGCTGAAAAAGCCCGAGCTTGCCTCCACTCCGACCGCGGCGATGACCAAGCCCTATTTTGACCGCGCGCAGGATTTGGATGACGTCACAAAGATGCAATACGTAGACATCCATACCTGGATGCTGTTCGACATTCTGCTGAAAGCCGACAAAATGAGCATGGCAAATTCTCTGGAGCTTCGTGTTCCGTTTTTGGATAAGAAAATGCTGGATATCGCATTACAGCTTCCGTCGAAATACCGTGTCACCAAGGAAAGTACCAAGCTTGCCCTGCGCCGCGCGGCAATCCAACAGCTTCCGCCCAAAACCGCCAACAAGAAAAAACTCGGTTTTCCGGTTCCCTTAAACGATTGGCTGAGGCAGGATAAATTCTATCAGCAGGTCAAGACCATGTTCCAAAGCGAAGCGGCAGATCGCTTCTTTAATCGGGAATACATTCTTCAGCTGCTGGAGGATCACAAAACCGGAAAAAAAGGAAACATGAAAAAGATTTGGTCGGTCTACTGCTTCCTGCTGTGGTATGATGAATTTTTCGTAAAACGATAAGAAAGCGAACCGTTTTGCTCTTTGCGCGCCTGCTTGCAGGCAAGCACGCCCACGAAAGGAATCTTCATGAAAAAATCTCTCTTTTTTCTTTTTGCTGTTATATTAACACTCTCCTGCACCGGCTGTGATAAGTCGGTGCATTCCTCTTCCACCGTCGACGAAACAATCACAAGCGTTGCGGAAAGCAGTGCCGCCTCTGCGGAAACGCGCTCCGAGCCGACTTTTAGCTCCTCCGTAGCGGTATCCGACGCCTCAAAAGCGCCTGCCTCTAAGCCCACTGTCCAAACCTCCTCTGCGAAAGCCGCAACCTCCTCGGTTGCTCCCCACAAGGAAATCAGTGTCTTAATTCCGCCCGGCTTCACGGTACGAAAAATCGCCGCCAGGCTGGAAGCGAAAGGAGTATGTAAGGCAACTGATTTCATAAAAGCCGCCAACAACGGCGATTTCAGTGACTATTCGGTCACCGCCGGTATCACCGAGCCGCAAAAGCGTTGCTATCGCTTGGAGGGATACCTCTATCCGGACACCTATACCTTTTACGAAAATTCCGACCCGCATGAGGTCATCAAAAAAATCCTCCGCAACACGCAAAAGAAACTGGTCGGAAAATACAGCCGTCCCGATATGAGCTTAGATGAGATCATCACCCTTGCCTCCTTGATTGAAAAGGAGGGCGGCGGAAGCTCTGCCGAAAGCGGAAAAATTTCCTCGGTGCTGCATAACCGCTTAAAGCAGGGAAAGGCATTGCAGCTGGATGCTCCCGTTTACTATTTGGAAAACGAAATGGCAGATGCCAACACGCAAAAATACAAAATCTGGTACAATACCTATAACAAAAGCGGTTATGATTGCCCGGGGCTTCCCGCCGGCGCGATATGCAGTCCCGGAGCCGCCGCATTGAAAGCTGCCGCCTCTCCCGAAGAGACCGACTATCTTTATTTCGGAAGCGACAGTAACAAACATTATTTTTATGCCGCCACCTTTGAGGAATTCCAAGCAAAGGGCGCAGAGCTGGGAGTGAGCATCCGATAATGCAAAAATTAAACACCCTTTCCCTGGCGCACCAATTCATCAAAGCGCATATTTCGGTCGGAGACCTTTGTATTGATGCAACAGCCGGTCGCGGATATGACACTGCCTTTCTTGCCGAAGCGGTCGGAAAGGACGGCAGGGTGCTTGCCTTTGACATCCAGCAGGAGGCACTCGACAGCACTGCCTCCCTGCTTTGTGAGCGGGGTCTGTCCGCGAACACCGTTTTGCATTTAGACAGCCATGCAAACATGGCGCAGTATGCCGCAGAGGGAACCGTAGCCTGTATCACCTTTAACTTCGGCTACCTGCCCGGCGGCGATCACCACATCTGCACCCATGCCGAATCCAGTATTGCGGCAATCGAAGCAGGGCTTCGGTTGTTGAAAGAGGACGGAATTATGAGCCTGTGCATCTACTACGGCGGCGACAGCGGCTTTGAGGAAAAGAATGCGCTGATGGACTATCTGCATACAATCGACCCACGCCGATATACCGTGCTGATTACCGAATTTGCCAATCGCCCCAACAATCCGCCGATTCCCGTTTTTATCTGCAAGCGGATATAACAATATCTTACCTATTAAAAAACACCGCTGTGTCGGTTTACGACACAGCGGTGTTTTTTATTTCTGCGTTATCTCCGTTAAATCAAGTCTGCAATCAGCTTGCCCATCTGGCTGCAGGATACCAAGGTTTTTCCCTCACTCATGATATCTCCCGTGCGATAGCCCTGATTGAGCACGGTGTCTACCGCCTTTTCGATTGCTTCGCTTTCCTCTGCCATGTCAAAGGAATACTTCAGCATCATTGCCGCGGAAAGAATGGTGGCAATCGGATTAGCCTTATCCTGTCCTGCAATGTCGGGAGCAGAGCCGTGAATCGGCTCATACATTCCCCGTGTGCCCTCTCCCAGCGAGGAGGAGGGAATCATACCGATTGAGCCGGTAATCATGCTGGCTTCATCGGATAAAATGTCACCGAACATATTCTCGGTCACGATAACATCGAACTGTCCCGGATTCCGTACCAGCTGCATGGCAGTATTGTCCACCAGCATATCACTGTATTCCACGTCCGGATATTCCGCCGCAACCCGATGCAGCACCTCACGCCACAGGCGCGAGCTTTCCAGCACGTTTGCTTTGTCAACCGAGGTTACCTTTTTACGGCGCTTTCTTGCCATATCAAAGGCAACTCTGGCGATACGCTCTACCTCACTGACACTGTAGATCATGGTGTCATAAGCGGCCTTTTCCCCATTCTCGTTTTGCTCGATAATCACCTTTTTACCGAAATAAGCGCCGCCGATCAGCTCTCGGACAATCACCAAATCCAATCCGTTGCCGACAATTTCATCCTTTAACGGACAAGCGTTTTTCAGCGCATCAAACAGCTTGGAGGGACGAATATTCGCATATAAGCCAAGCTCATGTCGAATGCCGAGCAGTGCCTTTTCCGGGCGAACCTCTCCGCCCAGATGGTCCCATTTCGGGCCGCCGACCGCACCTAGCAGCACGCTGTCACTCTTCAAGCAGGTGTCGATGGTTTCCTGCGGCAGGGGCATTCCGGTTGCATCAATAGCGCAACCGCCTGCCAGCACCTCCCGATAGGTAAAGGTGTGACCGTATTTTTCCGCGACCTTGTCCAGCACCTTCAATGCCTCACTGACAATTTCCGGGCCGATTCCGTCGCCCTTGATGACCGCTATCGTCTTGTTCATCTTAAAAACTTCCTTTCCGTAAGCTATCCCTTGATAGAATTGAGCAAACCGTTTTTGTTGATAATATCCTTGATAAAATCGGGGAACGGCTGTGCCGTATAAGACTCTCCCTTGGTCAGATTGGTAATGACACCGCTGTCGAAGTCGATGTCCACCTCGTCCCCGGCACTGATTTTTTCTGCCGCCTCGGGGCATTCCAGAATCGCCAGACCGATGTTAATGGCATTGCGGTAAAAAATGCGGGCAAAGCTTTTGGCAATGACACAGGAGATTCCGCTTGCCTTGATGGCGATGGGAGCGTGCTCACGAGAGGAGCCGCAACCGAAATTGTTCTCTGCCACCATGATATCGCCCGACTTTACCTTGTTTACAAAATCCTTGTCAATATCCTCCATGCAATGCGATGCCAGCTCATTCCAATCGCTGGTATTCAAATGTCTTGCGGGAATGATAACATCGGTATCGACGTTGTCACCGTATTTATGTACAAATCCATGTGCTTTCATCTGTTTTTCTCCTCTCCGTTATTTCAGATCCATCGGACCGCTGATTTTTCCGGTTACGGCACTTGCCGCCGCCACAGCGGGACTTGCCAGATACACCTCGGAATCCACATGACCCATCCGTCCGACGAAATTCCGATTTGTCGTGGCAACCGCACGCTCTCCCGCAGCCAGTATTCCCATATGTCCGCCCAGGCAGGGACCGCAGGTCGGTGTGGAAACCGCACAGCCCGCTTCAATGAAGATTTCCAGATAGCCGCGCTTCATCGACTCCATATAAATTTTCTGCGTTGCGGGAATGACAATCGCTCTGACATTCTTGGCGATTTTCCGTCCCTTTAGGATTTTTGCGGCAGTTTCCATATCCTCTAATCTGCCGTTGGTGCAGGAGCCGATTACTACCTGGTCAATTGCAATGTCTCCCACCTCATCAATGGTTTTGGTGTTCTCGGGCAGATGCGGAAACGCAACCGTCGATTTGATTTGACTCAGGTCGATGTCGATTACCCGCTCGTATTCGGCATCGGCATCCGCCTCGTAAATAGTATACTCTCCGTTTACCCGCTCGTTCATATAGCTGATTGTAATATCATCTACCGCGAAGATACCGTTTTTCGCACCCGCTTCGATTGCCATGTTCGCCATGCATAGGCGGTCATCCATGCTCAGGCTCTTCAAGCCGTCACCGACAAACTCCATCGACCGATACAATGCGCCGTCCACACCGATCATGCCGATGATATGCAAAATCACATCCTTGCCGCTCACCCACTCGTTCAAGCTTCCGGTAAGATTGAATTTGATTGCCGACGGAACCTTAAACCAAGCCTCACCGGTAGCCATTCCCGCAGCCATATCGGTAGAGCCGACTCCCGTCGAAAAGGCACCGAGTGCGCCGTAGGTGCAGGTATGGGAATCTGCGCCGATAATCAGCTGGCCGGCACAAACCAAGCCCTTTTCGGGCAGCAAGGCGTGCTCAATTCCCATGTCACCGACATCGAAATAATTTACAACCCCCATGCTTGCGGCAAAATCACGGCACATCTTACATTGCTCCGCAGCCTTGATATCCTTGTTCGGCGTAAAATGGTCCATCACCAATGAAATTTTGTTCCGATCGAATACCTGCTCAAAGCCCGCCTTCCGAAACTCCTTAATCGCCACCGGAGAGGTAATGTCATTGCCGAGAACCATGTCCAATTTGGCTTTGATCAGTTGTCCGGCTGTTACCTTTTCCAATCCTGCGTGCGCCGCAAGAATTTTTTGCGTCATCGTCATTCCCATTTGTATTATCCTCCTGTTTTATTGCTGTTCGTATTATTTTATAATGTTGTCACGCGCCTGCTGCATCGCCTGAGCGGCATCCGCATCCGGCTCGCTGATCTCGATGACATCCACCAATTTGTTCACCTGGTTTTTTACCTGGTTGATGATAAAATCATCTCCGGGCACTTCGATAATAATTCTCGAAATTGCCGGGTTCTTGGTCTGCCCCGCATAGATGGATTGAATATTATATCCGCGGCGGCTGAACAAGCCGGTAATGCGTTGCAGCACGCCCGATTTGTTTCGTACCAATATTGATAACATATGTAAATGTTCCATTTTATTCGATCCTTTCCGAGATTATTCCATTTCCAAAATCGGCTCACCGATAGAGGCGCCTGCCGGAACCATCGGCAGCACATTGATGTCCTTATCAATGCGACATTCGATCAAAACGGGTTGATCGGCGTCAAGTGCTTCCCGTAAAATCGGTTCAATCTCTTCTCTCTTTTCGATCACCAGCGCCTTAACACCGAACGCCTCACCCAGCTTTTGATAATCGGTAGGACGTTCCAGCGTGGTTTGCGAAAAGCGTCGACCGTAAAACAATTTTTGCCACTGTCGCACCATGCCGAGCACATTGTTGTTAAAGACCAGCTCCACAATCGGAATTTGATATTTCGATATGGTAACCAGCTCGTTTAAATTCATATGGAAGCTGCCGTCCCCGGCGATGTTGATTACCTTTTTGTTCGGATTTGCCACCTTGGAACCGATTGCGGCACCGAAGCCGAAGCCCATGGTACCCAATCCACCCGAGGAAACAAACTGATGCGGATGACGGAACTGATAAAACTGCGCCGCCCACATTTGATGCTGTCCAACCTCAGTGGTGATAATCGCCTCGCCGCCGGTCAAGCGGTCAAGGGTCTCGATAACCTCCTGCGGCAGAACCGAATCGGAGTCCTTTCCCCGCTGGCGCAACGGATACTCTTCCTTCCAGGCAACGACCTGTTGAATCCATTCGGGGTGTGATTGCTGCGGCAATCGCTCGTTGAGCTGAGCAAGCACCTGCTTGACATCACCGACCAACTGATACCCCGCTTTGATGTTTTTGTTAATCTCGGTGGAGTCGATGTCGATGTGCAAGATATCGGCGTTGGGAGCGAACGATTTGATGTCGCAGATCACGCGATCACTGAATCGGGTACCGATTCCGACAAACAGGTCACAGGCGGTAATTGCCAGAGAAGAGGTCTTGGTGCCGTGCATTCCGAGCATTCCCATATAGCGCCGATCGGTGTTGTCAAAACCACCCTGCCCCATCAAAGAGGAAGAAACAACCGCATCACAGCGTTGTGTAAAGCATTTTACCTCCTGCTGTGCCTCCGATAAAATCACGCCGCCGCCGGTATAAACGAAAGGACGCTTTGCCTTTTGCAGGAGCGCAACCACACGGTCAAGCTCGGAATCCGCTATTGTCCCTTTGTTTACAATCGGCTCCGGTGTCTTTTTTGTGTATTCGCATAAATTTGCCGTAACATCCTTGGGAATGTCGATTAACACAGGACCTTTTCTTCCCTCGTTGGCGATATAAAAAGCTTCCCGCACGGTGTCTGCAAGCTCTTTTACATCCTTTACAATATAGTTATGCTTGGTCACCGGCATGGTAATTCCGGCAATGTCTACCTCCTGGAAGCTGTCAAGTCCCAGCAAATTGACCGCCACATTTCCGGTAATCGCAACCAGCGGAACCGAATCCATATACGCCGTGGCGATTCCGGTCACCAGATTGGTGGCGCCGGGGCCCGAAGTGGCAATTACCACACCGGTTTTTCCGCTCGAGCGCGCATATCCGTCCGCCGCATGGCAGGCGCCCTGCTCGTGTGCCGTTAAGATATGTGTGATTCTGTCACTGTATTTGTACAAGGCGTCGTAAATATTCAATACCGCACCGCCCGGATACCCGAAAACCGTATCCACGCCCTGCTCCAATAAGCATTCCAAAAGTATTTCCGAACCGTTTAATTTCATGACAGCAAAAAATCCTTTCCTTCTCGAAGATATTAAAAATAAAAAAGCCTTCGTTCTCTTTATGCATAAAAGAGACGAAGGCAGTTGCTTCCGCGGTACCACTCTGATTGCCGTACATTTTTTGCACAGCCGCTTACATCCTATCGTCCGAAACGGATTAATAGGACTTTCCTGTAACGTGGAAAAGACGGTCACACCTACTGACATTCTGCGTTCAGCTGACTGCTCAAGGGCGAGTTATCGCAAATCGATCCCGTTGCCTTACACCAACCGACAACTCTCTGTGGGCGACCGTATTTGAATTTTTCCCTATCACTGCATTTCGATAAAAATATGAGTTTAATGTTATTATATAATAAATCCACCGCACTTGTCAAGTATTTTTTCTTTCTTCTCCGCGTCGGCAGCAGATAAAATCACAGCTGATACTTTTGAATCATATCCCGTGCCAAATCCACCATCAGCCGTGCGGCAGCGGGGTAACAGGAGGTCGGTAAGGAAGAGAAAAAGCCATCTGCCTCATAGGTAAAATTTCCACTGTATTGGATATCATGCAATGCCGTAAAGATCGGAGCGAAGTCCATCTTCTGGGTAAAAGGAAGGGTGTGCAAATCAACTACTCCGTCATTGTCATGAATGTGCAGGCATCCCAGGTGCTCTCTTCCCAGCTTTCGGATCATCTCCTCTGCGGTCTGCGGCCCGTTTAAATTGGCGTGCCCCAGGTCAAGGCAAACGGTAAACGGTCCGTCTAAGACCTCCAACATCTCCAGCATCTCCTCTGCAGTAGAAAAGATAGAGGGAGCAATCTGATTTTTTCGGCTATCATAGGTAAACATATTTTCTATCGCAATATTTACTCCCGCCTTTTCCGCATAGGGACGCAAGCGATTATAATAGTCTACGTTAATATCAAAATACTTCTTTCGATTTTCGTCATATTGCCGTTCCTGCGCAAAGCAGGGATGCACCACGATATTCGGAATCTTCGCGACACCGCAAACTTCAATGGCACGTGTCACCCGAGCGATTTCCTCCTCGTCCGTCCAAGAATGACCGAACGGTGCGTGCGCCTGCGATATTTCCAAGCCGTAAGAAGCCGCCATATCGCGAAAAGCGGCTGCCTGCTCCAAATAATCCGGGCTGTCGAGCATGGTTGTTTTCTCCACGCCGTGAAAAGAGAGGTCAACGGCGTCAAAGCCCGCCTCTGCGTGCTTTTGCAGTGTTTCCCGCATCGAAAACAGCCCTGTCCAGCTAAAGGTCGAAGTGGATATCTTCATTGAAATCATCATCCTTTTTCATATCTGTGTTTTTATGATACGGTTTGCAATTTAAAACCGATGCTGCCCTGCATCCTCTTAGCCGCAATCCTTTTCGACTCCGTAGGGACAAGCCTCCCGGCTTGTCCGTTTGCAGCTTTTTTCAAACGCATACCTCTTGCGCAGCGAAGCGAGCAGCGTTTCCAATGTTCTTGAGAACGCTCGAACGTTGAAACGTTCGAAATCTTTGATTTCGGTCACGTTCCAAGGTTATTATAACGCATACCTCTTGCACAGCGGAGCGTGAAGCGTTTCAATAAAAACAATGCGCAACGTGCTTTGTTTTTATTATACCGAAAATCACAGAGCAAGTCAATCCAA
>CAZFQM010000042.1:0-9291 GCA_964520995.1 uncultured Oscillospiraceae bacterium | reverse complement strand
TTGCTTTTTTGTTCTCCCGAGAAGCTTTTTTCGGCAATGCTATGTTGCACAAGGAATATGTGATTAAATAACCGCAAAACGGACAAGCCGGGAGGCTTGTTCCTACAATGGTGAAAAAAGTTTTGACAAGAGAAAGGGGCACTTCCGAAATGGAAGCGCCCCTTTTATGGTTATTTCAACTTGTTTTTATTCGCAAGCAATTAAATATCAGTAGCTTGCTCTGCCTGCTCGGTCGGCTGTTCCGATTGCTTTTTTGCTTGATATTTTGCAAGCTCCGCATCGGCATCATAGCTCATCTCACCGGTCATCAGCTTCTTAAATACATCACCGTCAACCTTTTCGTTGACCATCAAATATTTTGCAACCAGATCCAGCTGATCCATATGGGCAGACAAAATATCCTTGGTCTGCTCATAAGCGGTATCAATAATTTCCCGTACTTCTGCGTCGATTTCCGCCGCAACATTCTCGGAATAATTCCGCTCCTGCCCGTAATCTCTGCCAAGGAACACCTCATGATCTCCCTGCCCGTAAACGATCGGACCGAGCTTCTCACTGAAGCCGTACCGTGTTACCATATTTCTTGCAATACCGGAGGCACGCTCGATATCGTTGGAGGCACCTGTCGAAATGTCATCAAGCACCAGCTTCTCGGCTACCCGTCCGCCAAGCAAAACGACGATTTCCTCTTTCATTTCGCCTTTTCTGCGGTAGCTCCGATCCTCCTCCGGCAGAGACATCGTAAAGCCGCCTGCCATGCCGCGGGGGATAATCGACACCTGATGCACCGGACTCTGCGTTTCGCAATAATAGGTCGCAATGGCGTGTCCCGCCTCATGATATGCCGTCAGCTTCTTCTCTTTATCGGTAATCACCTTAGATTTCTTCTCCGGTCCCATAACCACCTTTGTGGTTGCTTCCTCGATATCCACCTCGGTGATGGCTTTCCGTCCTTTTCTCGCCGCCAACAGTGCCGCTTCGTTCATCAGATTTTCCAAATCCGCTCCAGTAAAGCCGGCAGTCGATTTCGCAATGACACCCAAATCTACATCAAAGCCGAGCGGCTTGTTTCTGGAGTGCACCTTGAGGATTTCCTCTCTGCCCTTGACATCGGGATAACCGACCACAATCTCACGGTCAAAGCGTCCCGGTCTCAGCAACGCCGGATCCAAAATGTCCCGACGGTTAGTAGCAGCAATCACGATAACACCCTCATTGGCGCCAAAACCGTCCATCTCGACCAGCAACTGGTTCAAGGTCTGCTCCCGCTCGTCATGTCCGCCGCCGAGACCGGCTCCGCGGTGACGACCGACCGCATCGATTTCATCAATAAATATAATAGAGGGGGCATTTTTCTTTGCCTGCTCAAACAAATCTCTTACTCTGGAGGCACCGACACCGACAAACATCTCTACAAAATCGGAACCCGAAATCGAGAAGAACGGTACTGCCGCTTCTCCCGCAACCGCTCTTGCCAGCAAGGTTTTACCTGTTCCGGGAGGTCCCATCAGCAAAACGCCCTTCGGGATACGCGCGCCAAGCTCATTGAACTTCTTCGGATTCTTCAAAAACTCAACGATTTCAGCCAACTCTTCCTTTTCCTCTTCGGCACCGGCAACCTCGGCAAAGGTCGTTTTCTTCCCCTGCTGTGTCGCATTTTTCAGCTGAGCCTTGCCGAATTGAGATATTTTTCCGCCGCCGTTCGTCTGCCGCATCAAATAGAACCAGAATAACACCATTGCGCCGATTAACAGCACAATCGGAATCAAGCTCATTAAAAAGGAATAATCCTTGGCTTCCTTATAAACAAAATCAATTCGCTCATCGGGATTGTCCTTATTGTATTCCAACACAATCGGTTCAACCGATTCTACGAACAAACCGACGTGCGGGACTTTATAAGTATTGACCTTTTCCTTGCCGTCTTTTCCCGTTTCTCCTCTAAGCTTATAATTCAATTGGCCACTGCCCAAATCCAGCGAAAATTCAGACACCTTATTATCCTGAAAATAGCCGACTACCTCGGAATAGGTAGTGGTTTGTGTCTGACCGGTTTGAAATTGAGACAGCATAAAGGTCATCCCAAGCAGCAAGGCGATAACCAGCACTACATATAAAATAATGCTTTTGTTATTTTTGTTTGTCAATCGGTTCACAACTCCCTTAAATAATCTTCGGATATCAAATCCGTTTTCCTCTATGAAAATAAGGCGTTTGCCTCATTGGACGCATCACACGCTATTTATTATACACTTCGGGCTTCAAAATACCCACATAAGGTAAATTCCGATACTTTTCATCATAGTCCAAGCCATAGCCGACCACAAATTCATCCGGCACATGAAAGCAAGCGTAATCCGCCTTGATATCGGCCTGCCGTCTTTCCGGCTTATCCAGCAGGGTGCAAATCTTGATTGATTTGGTTCCGCGCTGCTCCAGCATCTTCTTGATATAACTCAGGGTCATGCCGCTGTCCAGAATATCCTCCACAATCAGCAAATCGCGATCCTGCAAATTGATATCAAGGTCCTTGATGATTTTTACAACGCCGCTGGTTTTCACGCCGCTTCCATAGCTGGAAACGCACATGAAATCTATTTCACACGGAATGGTAACCTCCCGCATCAAATCCGCCATAAAGACAACCGAACCTTTCAGCACGCTGACCATCAACAAATTCTTATCGCGATAGTCCTCACTGATCTGCTTTCCCAGCTCCGCCACTTTACGATGCAATTCTTCCTCGGTAATCAACGCTTTTAAAATGTCATTTTTCATAAGTTGCCCTTCTCTTCCACCACAAGATATTTTTCTGTATTTTCACTCGGCGCCACGCGGTCGGTAATGCCGAAGCCTTCAACGTATATTATACCACGTTCATCGCAGATTAGAAAGATTTTTTCACGCATTTCTTGTGGGATTTTCGCTTCGTTAAACAGTTTTTTTATACTCTTCGTAATATGTCTGTCAAATATACGAAATCGGTCGCCGTTTTGTTTCTGCCTTACTATTAGTTTACCAATTATTTTATCATAATCAAGGAGTTTATATGTGGAATTCTTGAATAATTCTTGAATGCGGATAAAATCCTCTCTTTTTTCAATCCGAAATCTGTATTTTTTGCCCGACGGCATTGAAAAATCTCCCGCTTCCAGCGGAAATTCAAAATACGGTACTCTCTGCGGCTTTTCGGAAAGCACCAATCGCCCGCTTTGACAGATACAGAAGCAATCCCCGACGATATTTATCCTACCGCAATCGCGCCGAATCATCTCGGAGAGGCGGTCGAGCATTTGATAATCGTAGTCGATTTCGTTTTGCTTTAACCACAGCATCAGCACCCTTCGCATAATCGACGGATGACACTCATTCAGTCCCGAAATCGACAGCCGATTATCCTCACAAAGCAGGCTGTGCTTTTCCAGCGCCTGCTGCTCCAGATAATCCCGATCCTCCGACAAAGAGTATCCCAGCTGTGCCGCATGAACAGCCGCCTTGGCATTGATTTCACAGAGCCGCGGAATAACCTCCAGCCGCAGCTTATTTCGGCTGTAAACCGTATCGAGATTGGTGCTGTCGGTCACATATGCAATCTCATGCGCACTGCAATACGCTTCGATTTCCTCCCGTGAGGATGTAATCAGCGGACGAATGATATTCCCCCGCATCGGCGGAATCCCGCATAGTCCATTGCCGCCACAGCCCCGTACCAGATGAAAAAGCTGTGTCTCAAAGCTGTCGGACAGAGTATGCGCTGTAGCAATCTTTCCCTCTGCACCGGCAACCTCCGAAAAGAAGCGATAACGCTCCTCTCTGCCGGCTTCCTCCACGCTCTGCCCCCGCTGCCGTGCCAACGACAGAATATCAAGCTGCTTTACCCGCAACGGAACTCCCCACTGCGCGCACAGCTCCTCTACCCGCCTTTGATCCCGCATACTTTCCTCTCCCCGCAGAAGATGGTTGAGGTGACAGGCGGTAAGCCGCAGTTGATACTTCGCCGACTCATGCGCGAAAAAATAGAGCAGTGCCAATGAATCGGCACCGCCGGAAACCCCCACGACAACATGATCGCGGGGTGACAGCATATGATATTTTTCAATGCACTCAATAGCCTTGCGGTTCATCTCGATACAACTCCAAATTGCTGAATCTGGTAAACTGTCCGTCCCATGCCAGCTTGACCGTATCTGCCTCGCCGTGACGGTTTTTCGACACAATGCATTCGGCAATATTATGGTCCTCGGTCTCTTTGTTATAATACTCATCGCGGTAAAGGAACATAACCACGTCGGCATCCTGCTCAATAGAGCCCGATTCTCTCAAATCGGAGAGCAACGGACGATGGTCGGTACGGGAATCGGGTCCGCGTCCCAGCTGAGACAGCGTAATGACAGGGACATTCAGCTCTTTCGCCATGATTTTCAGGTTTCGCGTAATTTCCGAGATTTCCTGCACACGGTTGCCGTCCTTTCGTCCGGTAGACATCAGCTGCAGGTAGTCTATCACCACTAAGCCCAGATTCTTTTGCCGCCGCAATTTTGCTTTCATCTCGGCAACACTGATATTCGGCGTGTCAGACAGATAAATCTCGGCACGGGATAAAATTTCTGCCGCCGAAGCCAGCCGCACCCATTCATCGGGGGTCAGCTCACCTGTCCGCAGATTATAGCTGGGAATCTGCCCCTCTGCCGACAGCAAACGGGACACCAGCTGGTCATTGGACATTTCCAAGGAAAAGATTGCGACCTCCTTGCCGCTCTTCTTACCGACATGAGAGGCAATATTCAAGGCAAAGCTGGTCTTTCCCATCGCAGGACGTGCCGCAATAATCAGCAAATCCGACTTATTTAACCCGGTGATGACCGTATCCAGGCGGTCAAAGCCGGTCGGAATGCCCAGGTAGTCCGCTTTATCCTCTCCGCTCAGCTTTTGCAGGGTATCGTAGGATTGGATGATAACCTCATCAATTCGAACCAAGCCCTCTGCGCTTCTGCCCTGGCGGATATCGTAGATTCGTTGCTCCGCCATATCAAACAGCTGATTGGCGGTGCCGTTTCCCTCGGTGGCATTGGAGATAATCTCCTTGGAAGCATTGATCAGCGCCCGCAGATAATACTTCTCCCGCACGATTTTTGCGTAAACATCAATATTGGCGGTGGAGGGAACAATTTCCATCAGCTGAACCATGTACTGCTTCGCTGTTTCGGGGGTATCAAAAATATGCTCGTTGATGACCTCATCGAAAATCGTGATATTGTCAAGCACGCCGCCCGAGCTGAACATCCGGAACATCACCGAAAAAATTTCCCGATGCTGACTGCGGTAGAAGCAATCCGGGGTCAGCTCTCCCATCACACGGGACAGGTTGGACGGGTCAATCAAAATCGCACCGAGCACCGATTGCTCCGCTTCCAGGTTATAGGGCATCTGTTGCTCATATTCTAATTCGCTTTGAAAATCTGCCATGGAAACAAACCGCCTCCTCTATCATGATTTTTGCGTAAACCGATTCTGCTTATTATTCCTCCGTCACCATGACGGTCATCTTCGCGGAAACGCCGGTATGCAGCTTTACCTCGCAGGAAAAGCTACCGTACGCTTTAATATCGCTTCCCAAAGAAATTTTCCGCTTGTCGATACTGACATGATAGCTTTTTTCCAGCTCCTCGGCAATTTCCTTTGCGGTAATCGACCCGAACAGCCGACCGTTTGCTCCCGCCTTGGCGGTCAGCTTAATCGTTTTACCGGAGAGCTGCTTTGCCGTCTCCTGCGCCTTTTGCATCTCAACCGCGGCATGATGACGCTCCGCCGCATCCTTTGTCATCTTCACGTTTACTGCGTTGGCATCCGCTACAATCGCCATTCCCTTTTTAATCAAAAAGTTTTTGGCATAGCCGTCTGCAACATTGATCATATCTCCCTTTTTACCGGAGCCCTTTACATCCTGTGTTAAAATAACCTTCATTTTATTCGGCAGTCGCCCCATCCGAGGCACCGCCCTCCCTCACTTTCCGTTTCTATTTCGAATCCTCTGTATATTTATCAATCGCCGTCAGCAGTTGCTGCTTAATCGGCTCGGTGCTTTCACACGCAAGCTGAGCGCCCGCCATCGTCAAATGTCCGCCGCCGCCCAGCTGCTCCATAATGAGCTGAACATTGATCTTTCCCATCGAACGCGCCGAAACACTGACTCCGTTTCCGACCCGATACAGCACAAAAGAGGCATCCACTCCGCTGATATTTAACAGCTCATCAGCCGCCTGCGGTGCTACAATCCGCAAATCCTCGGAGGAGCAATCACTGCAGGCAATCGCACAGCTTTTATAGATTTGCGCAGAGGCAACCAGCTTCGTCTTCCGCTGATATGCCTCCATGCTGCCTGCAAACAGCTTCCGTACCTCGACCGTATCCGCTCCCATTCGCCGCAGGAATGCTGCCGCTTCAAAGGTGCGTACCCCCGTTTTCAGGACAAAATTCTTGGTATCCAGCATGATTCCCGCAAGCAGAGCCTCTGCCTCGGTGCGATTGACAACCACGCTATCTCCCAGGTATTGCAGCAGCTCGGTCACCATCTCGGATGCCGAAGAGGCAAACGGCTCATGATAGAATATCACCGCATTATCAATATGAGTTACCATCTTTCGGTGATGGTCGATTACCGCCACCGTTTGACAGCTTTCGTACAATTTGCTCGACTCCACAAAGCCGGGATTATGAGTATCGACGATAATCAAAAGAGTCTTCGGCGTCAGCATCCCCATTGCTTCGCTTTCTTCCGCAAACAAATCGGAGACACCGCTTTGCTCCTGTCGCTCTATCAAACATTTCGCCAGGTTATGCTCCCGGTCGACACAGACCACGCTATGCTTATTTAAGCATCGCACCGCCATTGCCATCGCAATTGCGGCTCCCGTACAATCGAGATCCCCGAACTTATGCCCCATTACAATGACGTTATCGCTGGTTTCAATCAGCTCCGCCAAGGCGTTGGCAATAATCCGTGTTTTCACCTTGGTACGCTTTTCCACGCCCTTGGAGACACCGCCGAAAAATTCAAAGCCCAATGTGCTCTTAATCGCGACTTGATCGCCGCCGCGCCCCAGTGCCATATCAATCGCTTGCCTTGACCAGGTCTCGCTCTCCGCCATGCTCTTTCCGCCTCTGCCGATACCGATCGACAGGGTAACCGGATAGCGATAAGCGGTTTGAAGCTGTCGCGCCGCATCCAAAATCGGAAATCTTTCCTCTGCCAGCTTCGCCAAATGCTGTTCCTCAATGACCGCAATAAAGCGATCGCGATCCAGCTTACGGATGAAGCCGTTGGTTTTCGAGATAAACTCCTCCAAAAGATAATCGATCTGCCCCAAAAGCTGTGATTTTTCGCTTTCCTTTGCGTTTTGCAGCAGCTCCTCATAATTGTCAATCAAAATCAACATCACAACCGGACGTGTCCGCGCGTATTCCTCCGCCAGATTTTTCAGGTGCGTGATCTCGCTGAAATAAAGCATATATACCCGATCGTTGATGTCATCGCAGATTCCGTAGGCTATGTAGCTTTTTCCGTTATAGCTGACCTCCAGCCCCCGCTCCGAGCAAAACTGCTCCAGCGGCTTATCGCTTACCTTATCAAAGCACATCCCCAAGATTTCCTCGCCGCCGACCACAGCCGATTCAAACAGCTCATTATACCAGATTATTTCACGGGAATCGCTCACAATCACCACCGGCATCGGGAATGCAACTCCCGAGTGCTCGCTGGGCTTCAGGTGTTGATTCACACTCCGAATCATGCCGTAAATTTCATGACGTACCCCCGCGATAAAAAAGCCGGATACTGCGGTAACCGCCACGGCAATCGGGAACACAATCCAAAACAGCCGCTTGTCAAAGAAATAGGTAGAGCCTGCAATCAACAGACAGGCGACTACCAGGACAATATAAACAATCCGTATAATTATGACACCGTTTTTTTTCATTTGAACAATGATTCCTTTCTGAGCTTGCGTGTCATGAGCAACAAGCAACACACAGACCAATATTTCAACATCGGAAGTTATGCCTTGCTTGAGAGAAGCCCGAACGATTTCTCTCAAGCCGCAAGCCGTTCCTTAAATCTCCATGATAATCGGCAGGATCATCGGAGAACGCTTGGTTTTACGATATATAAAGCCGGACAGCTCATCCTTGACATTCATCTTCATATTGTTCCAATCGGTAACGCCACGCTCCTCGCAATCTCGGAACGCCGCCTTCACCACGTTTCTCGCCTCGGTCATCAGCTCCTCCGACTCTCTTACATAGACAAAGCCGCGGGACACGATATCGGGACCTGCCATCACGGCACCCGACTCTCGCTCGATGGTGGCAACGACAATAATCAAGCCGTCCTCTGCCAAATGCTTCCGATCCTTCAGCACAATAGAGCCGACATCTCCGACACCGTAGCCGTCAACCAGCACCTTTCCGGCTGTTACGGTGCCCACCTTTTTCATGGACGTCCCATTCAGCTCGATGACTTGACCGATTTCCCCAATGTATATATTACTTTCGGGTATACCGACAGTTTTCGCAATACCGGCGTGCTTTTTCAGATGCTTAAACTCGCCGTGTACCGGCATGAAGAATTTCGGCTTGGTCAAGGTCAGCATCAATCTCAGCTCATCCTGACAGGCGTGACCCGATACGTGCACCTCATACATGGTCTCATAAATGACCTCGGCGCCGAATTTCATCAGCTCGTTGACCACGCGATTCACGTGCTTCTCGTTGCCGGGAATCGGATTTGCCGAAATGATGATGAAATCCTCGGCAGTAACCGACACCATGCGATGATCTCCCGATGCCATGCGGGACAATGCCGCCATTGGCTCGCCCTGGCTGCCCGTTGTGATTACAATGATTTGCTCCGACGGATATCTGCCGATCGCATCAATATCAATCAGCACCCCATCGGGAATATTCAAATATCCCAGCTCCAATGCCTTGGTGACCACATTCACCATGCTTCTGCCGGAAACCGCAATTTTACGATTATACCGCACCGCATTGTCCACAATTTGCTGTACCCGATGAATATTGGAGGCAAAGGTTGCGATAATGATGCGGCGATTTCCCGCAGTTTTAAAGAGCGCATCAAAGGAATTTCCTACCTTGCTTTCGCTCATAGAGGAACCGGGGCGTTCGGCGTTGGTCGAGTCGGACAGCAAGCAAAGCACGCCGCGATTTCCAAGCTCTGCAAATCGTCCCAAGTCAATGACTTCGCTTTCAATAGGAGTCTAATCTATCTTGAAA
>CAZFQM010000041.1:0-9323 GCA_964520995.1 uncultured Oscillospiraceae bacterium | reverse complement strand
AGGCAAAATAAAGTTTTATCCCTGATAGTGTACGAAAGGAGAAAACAAATGAAATTATTGGTATTTATTTTAAACGATATAGAAAAGCTGGAAGCACTGCTCTGTGCACTTTCGGAGGCTAAGATTTCGGGTGCCACCATTGTGGAAAGCACCGGAATGGCAAGAGCGCTTTATCATATGGAGGACGGCGCATTTTTAGGCTCTCTGCGGTTGTTTTTAAACCCCGACCGAGATGAAAACCGCATGATCTTCATGGTACTCAATGAGGAACAGATTCAAACGGTAAAAGAGGTCATCGGAAAGGTAATCGGAGATTTATCCGCCCCCGATACCGGCATTTTATTCACCCTGCCGATAGACAGTGTTGACGGATTGCATAAATAGAGGTATAATAAGAATACTTGTGCGACAGATTGCAAAGGAACGCTTCTGTTGCCGATAACAGAATGAATCGTGCCGTTTTTGCGGCACGATTTTTATGGGTATATAGATAAAGACAAAAAGCATAGGTTTTAAAGGGAGAGTATCAAAATGGATTTTAATGTCATGAACATCCTGTATGATTGCGCAATCATACTGCTGTGTACCAAGCTGCTCGGTATGCTGACGCGAAAGCTCGGCTTGCCCCAGGTAGTCGGAATGATTCTCGCAGGATTGCTCATCGGCCCGGCAATATTGGGAAATTTGATTCCCGGCTTCGGCGGAATCATCAACCCGAGCGAAGCCGAAATGGATGTATTGCAAAGCTTTTCGCAGATTGGTGTCGTTTTCATCCTCTTTTCCAGCGGATTGGAAACCGACTTTAAGGAATTAAAGCGAAGCGGCGCCGCCTCGACGGCGATTGCCGTGGCGGGAGTTGTGGTTCCGACCCTGCTCGGCACCCTTTGTGCACTGCTGTTCATGGGCGGACTTGACCAAGCGGCAAATACCGACAAGCTGATGAATGCGCTGTTTGTCGGCTGTATTCTTTCCGCCACCAGCGTGGGAATCACGGTGGAAACTCTGCGGGAATTGGGTAAGCTCAACTCCAAGGTCGGCACAACCGTCCTCAGTGCCGCAATCATTGATGACGTGCTGGGCATTATTGTGCTGAGCATTATCACCGGTGCATCGGGCGGCGGCAACATCGGCATGACACTGCTCAAGGCGCTCGGCTTCTTTATTTTCACCGTCGGTGCAGGCTTGCTGTTGCGGAAATTTTTCCGCTACCTGGTCAAGGTGTACCCGCATAAGCGCCGCACCAGCATTTTTGCGTTGGTCATGTGCTTTCTCTACGCCTATTGCGCCGAGGAATTTTTCGGCATTGCGGCAATTACCGGCGCATATATGGCAGGATTGATGCTCAGCGGCTTGGATGATACCTCCTTTGTTGACCGCAAGGTCATTGTCAGCGGATACATGATTTTTACCCCGATGTTTTTCGCATACATCGGTATCAGTGCCGACTTCAGCCACTTCCGTCCGTCGGGCTTGCTGTTTGCCTTGGCGTTTGTTGTCTTGGGCGTAATCGGCAAGATTATCGGCTGCGGCGGCGTTGCACGGCTGTTCCGCTACAGCGGAAAGGAGTCGATGACCATCGGTTGCGGTATGATTGCGCGCGGTGAGGTTGCGCTTGCCGTCTACGCCACCGGGCAAGGCTTGATTTATTATAAAGACGGCGTTCTGGCAGGAATAGACCCGCTGGTTGCCACCATCTTTTTAATCGTTCTGTCCTCAATATTGTGTCCGATTCTGCTCAAACTCTGCTTCCGCCGTCATCACGGAGAGCAGGATACGCCAAGTGAGCGTAGAGTGACAATCGCCTCGGAAGCACTGGAGAACGTGATGCACGAGGATGTAACGCCCGCTAAAGCAGGCTCTCACTGACTAACGGCGACACAGAAAAATTGCTTGTAAAATCACAACTCCCGCGAGACGTTGTCTCAGCGGGAGTTGCTCTGTTTTGCCTTGTCGGTCTCGGTAAACGAAGCCTCCTCCGCATTTCCCTTTAACCGCCTGCGATAGCTGCCGGGAGGCTCACCGTAGCAGTTGGCAAAGGCACGGGAAAAGGAATACACCGTGCTGTAACCCAATTCGGAAGCAATTTCCGAAATCGTCTTTTCCTCCCGTAACATATCAATTGCCTGTTCAAACAGCTTCTTCCGAAAATAGGATTTGATGGAACACCCCATCCTTTTGGAGAAAAGCTGAGACAGGTAGGAATAGCTGTAGCCCAGACAAGCAGAAAGCTCCGACAGCTGATTCACAGTACAGCTGTTACTTTCGATGTAATTCAAGACCGCATATACAATCTGCTGTTCGGAATCCACCTGTGCCACAGGGTGATATTTGGTCTTTTTGTCATATAAAAAGTCGCGGTATGCTCCGATGATGATTTGCGACACATAGGCCTTGAGCATCCCCGTCAGCATAGTTCTTTTTGAGAGGACCTCTCCGATTGCATCGCAAAAGATACGGTACAAATTGTTGGTATCGGTCGCAACAAAATGAGTCAGGGAATCAAAAAGCCGCCGAATCTCCGCATATCCCTCGTCACCCTCCTGCGCCTCGGAAAAATCAAATCCCATGTAGAGGTAGCGGAGCGGCTCAATATGACCGGAAACAATCCGATGCACCTGCCCGGGACGATTCAAATACAACTGATTTTCGGACACCTCGGTTTCCCGACCGTCGGTTATAAAAACGCCCTTTCCCGAAACAATGTATGAAATTTCATAGCAGCGTTGGCGATGCTCCGAAATTTCATAGCCGCCGTTGCAATAGAGGTCTCCGATCTGATACAATGAGATAGGTCCCAAGGAATATGCTTGTTGCCAATACACGTTGTCATAATGGAATTTTGCGGATTGCATCGTTTTCCCTCCTCTTTTGGTCCGCACCGACCTGACATTGCTCCCTCCTCGGCAGGAAATGAGGGAGAACCTTGCGACGTTCAGCCTACTCACAACCGCGGGCAGAACAGCAATTCATTTGCACTTACTCGATTTGCAAATCGGGGTGCGGGAAATATTCCCTGCATTATCTTGGCGCAGGGGTAATCCCCTGCTTAATATATCATAATATGCTTCGAAATGCAATAAACCGTCCCGTCGAAAGAGCAGAAAATTGTAAACCTACACGGCAAAATCAAGCAAAGTAAAAGCTTGTATTGAAATTTTAAATAAACTGTGTTATAATAACAACAAAGCACGTTGCGCTTTATTGTTATTGAAACACTGCTCGCTTCGCTCCGCAAGTGGTTTGTGTTTGAATAACAACAAAACACCTTGCTCTTTATTGTTGGTGAAACACTGCTCGCTTCGCTCCGCAAGTGGTTTGTGTTTGAATAACCTGCTGAGGATAGATTATCCTCAGCCACAGGCTTCTTCAACTCGTAGGGACAAGTCTCCCGACTTGTCCGCCGCTCGGATTGCTTCTCCGACAATAGGTGGCATACACCCTCGCTGCGCCGGTGGCTTGCGTTTGAACACGGAACAATCGGGCATTCCCTATCCGCCGAGCATAACAGCAGCACCTCTCGGTCGGCACCGTACATATAACAAGCATATAAAACATCCCCTTAGCAACATAAGGCGGCTCATTTCCTCTCGCCGTGATTCTCCGATTCTCTCGGCGGGAACTTTTGCGCGTTTCTTTCCAAAGGCGCCCCCTGCTGTTCTTCTCGAACAAAGGGACACAAATTTTTATTTCGCAGACAAATCGCAGGTCTGTTTGTCTGCTTTTCGGCTGATTCCGCCCTTGGCGTGTAATCGCCTGCCGATAAAAATAATTGCAAACGAGCTGTTTGCACCTTGGAGGACTGCTTACATATGATGAAAGTAATTCGAAAAATTCAAAGATCGATTATATTCTTTATCAAGATTCTGATGTTCATCTGCTTGTTTCTGGCATTTTTCGGGCTCTATTTTCCCCAAATGTCGGAACACCTGTTTCGTTTAAACCGCGTTACCGCAATCACTGCCTCTACCTTTGCGGTCATCGGCATTGCCTTTATCCGTATATACGGCGGATTCGCAATCGGCAAAAAGAAAAGCAAGGAGGTCACCTACTCGGTATTCCTTGCAGCGTTGATTACCGATTTTATCACCTATGTACAGCTGTGCATCATGGTAAAGCAGTTCCCGAATGTCGGCATTCTGCTGTTGATTATCGTTTTGCATTATATCATCGCCTTTGTCTTTGCGCGATTCGGGAATTTTGTTTACTTTAAGATCAATCCGCCGGAGAAGTGTGTTGTATTCTACGACCCCGAGCTGACCCCGTTGGATATCTATCTGAAAAAGATCGGAAAATACAAAAAGCAGTATAAGGTCACCGAAATGGTAGATTATCGCGATGCCGATTATCGCACCGTAATTCGCAGAAACGATTCGGTTTTTCTGTTTGACGTTCCCGCCAAGGAAAAGGCAGAGCTGCTTGATTATTGCTATAAACGAAGCAAAAACATCTACTCTCTACCCGAGCTGAGTGATATCATCGTGAACCATTCCCAACAGGTTATGCTCGATGACACGGTACTGCTTGCAACGACCCAAAGTGAGCTTTCCTTTGAACAAAAATTCATCATGCGCCTGGTTGACGTTGTGCTTTCCGGAATCGGCTTGGTTGTTGCGAGCCCGATCATGCTGATTGAAGCAATCGCCATTAAAATCGAAGATGGCGGTCCGGTACTCTTTAAGCAGGACCGTATCACCAAAAACGGAAAAATGTTTAAGGTTCTGAAGTTCCGTACCATGATCGTCGATGCAGACAAGATGGGCTATCGTCCCGCCGCCGACCATGATGACCGTATCACCAAGGTGGGCAGTGTCCTGCGCAAGCTGCGAATTGATGAGCTTCCGCAGCTGATCAACATCTTTTACGGAGATATGAGCATTGTCGGTCCCCGTCCAGAGCGATTCGAGCACGTGGAAAAATATGTCGAAATGTATCCGGAATTCAAATATCGCCACCGTGTCAAGGCAGGCTTGACCGGCTTGGCGCAGATCGTCGGAAAGTACAATACCTCCCCCAAGGACAAGCTGATGCTGGATTTGATGTATATTGAAAAATACAGCATTTGGCTCGATTTCAAGCTGATGTTCCAAACCTTAAAGGTACTGTTTAAATCGGACAGCACCGAGGGCTTTGAGCCGGAGGTTACCGTCAAGGTCAATGAGTCGGGCGACGTGGAATTTGTAAAGCATGACGATGTAAAAAACAGCGAGCAGTAAATAAAGCTTTGTCGAATCCGCTTCGAAAAACGGATGATAAAGTATTTAAAAAAAATGTGGTGCAACCTCAATAAAATGGGGCTGCACCTTTTTTATATCATTTCGAATGGGCGTGAACGCCCATTACTACGACATCTTGCATAAATCGCACCGTAGGGACAAAACTCCCGGGCTGTCCGTAATTTCGGATGGGCGCAGACGCCCATTACTACTGTTCCAACAAATACCGGAGCATTCTGTCGGGTTGCTCCAAGAATTGCCTGGTAAGACGATAATGCTCTGTTTCCCGATAGGGAGTCAATCGCATTCCATCCTCACCAAGGCAGTAAATCTCCGCTTCGGGATATGCCATCAAAATCGGCGAATGAGTCGCGATGATGAATTGCGACTCACGCTTCACCAAGCGGTCAATTCCCGACAGCAGTGTCATCTGCCCCGCGGGAGAAAGCGCCGCCTCCGGCTCATCCAAGAAATACAAGCCCTGCCCTCCGAAGCGATGAAGCAGCAGCGATAGAAAGCTTTCTCCATGAGATTGGCAATGTAATGATGTCCCGCCGTAGGATTCCTTTATCTTAGGCGCGGGCGCCACAATCTCATCCAGCCTGTCAATATAGCTTGCCGCATTATAAAAGCTTTCCGCGCGCAGAAAATAACCGTCATGCTCCCGCTTACAGCCGCGTGTAACCTTTAAATGCCGATACAACTCGGAATGTGTTTCGTTGGTGGAAAACCGAAAGTTTTTGCTTCCGCCCTCCGGATTAAAGCCGCATTTCACTGCGATTGCCTCCAGCAAAGTTGATTTTCCGCTCCCGTTTTCCCCAACCAGAAAGGTAACCGGCTTGCGGAAGCTCAGCTCCTCCAAATGAGCCACTATCGGCAGCTTACGGAGATATCCCGTAATTTGCTCCTTTTCGATTAGGCTTATCTTGGATAAGTACCGTTCATTCAACATTTGCTTTCCTCCCGGCTTTTTAATGACAGCGCAAGCACACCTTGGATTTCAAGCTGTGTCTGCGCTACATTGCACTGCTTGTAATATAACACTTTTCCCTCTGCTTTTCAAGCGGCAGCCTTGAAAAATCCGCCCACTTTCCCTCCGACCGAAATCACACCTCATCCCACCTTGGCAGAATACCCGCGCGCCACCTCGGCGATGAGTGTCTCCTTTTTCTTCGCTACGCGGGAAAAATCGATTCCTAACCGATAAATCCGCTCCAAATCATCATGCAACCGCTTGGCAGTAGCCAAGGAGCCTGCCGCCTCCGCTAAGAAGTCGCGTGCTGCCCGCTTGTTGAAGCTCAGCCGTTGTTTCCGCAATTTCAGCTTTTCCTTATCGGTAAACCGCGCGGCATGAATCACCCGATACGGCTCCGATTGAAATTCTATGTATTGATTTTGCGTCACAAAGCCGACTCCCAGCTCGGGAATCAAAAGGTGCTCCGGCTTTTCCTGCGGTGCCAGCGGGCAATAACAGCAGTAAATCTCATAGCCGTTGTCCAGCGCCAGGTCACGCAACGCACCGATTAAAACGCGGGATGCCGCCGAATACTCATCGCGGATAAGATAAAGCCTGTCACAAAGCGCCGCGGCAGTGTCACTGTAGCAAAGAAGTCCTTTGGGTGTAACGGCGCTGAGTAATCGCCTATGCTCTCTTCCCAAGCCGCTTCTTTTGTGAGAAAATTCCTTTTGTGCCAGCCTTTGTGCCGTTTTGAGCACCTTTTCGCAATCGGTGCATTCTGCCGCCGTGCGAAAGCAATCGTCCAGCAAAACAGCCGCCCCGCTCAGATAGTGACAACAACGGCAATGGCATTCCTTAATGCTTTTGTCCAGCGCAAAAACCTCTGCCCGATGTGCGGCAAGCTTACCGTCGTCAAAGCAATCATATAGACTCACCACCCGCTCGTAAGCAATCGGCAGCTTCGGCTCAATGGCATGAGGCGGCGTTCCGTCGGCAATCGTCATTCGACTGTCCCGCAAAACCACTCCGTCCAACGAATCGGGGTCGGAGGAGCAGTGAATCCGCTCGAGCAAGCCTTCTCGCTCCGACATTTTCTCGGCAACCGCTTTCATCATGGTAGATTTTCCGCTCCCCGGACCTCCCTTTATCACATAACAGTTATCGACCCGCTTCGGGTCGTTTAGCTCGGTAGCATAGGAGAAAAATCCACTCGGGGAATTTGCTCCCAGAAAAAAATCTGCCGATTTTCGATTTTCCATAACGAATCCTCATTTCTCCGCAGATATTGATTTGGCAGGACTTTAACCGCCTCTCTGCGGGGAGGCGGTTTTCGGAGACTCTTTCCCGTTTCCTCGCTTTGGCATTGCCCCTCGGAGAACGGTGTCCTGCTTCATGTTATTCCCGCAAAGACATTTTTGATACTGTTTCCTTTCTTTTCTCGAAAAAAATAAATAAAATGCCTTATTTTCCTAAAATAAGCTGTTTTTATTCTGACAATCTGTTGACTTCCCGTGTCGAACTTCCTATAATAAAGATATAAAATATTTTGCCGCATCAGACGGCGGAACGGAGTTTGCCATGGGAAAAACTTTTATCGTCGAAACTTCCGCAAGACATGTTCATGTTACTGCGGAGGATTTGGAAATACTGTTCGGAAAAGGTGCAACATTAACCAACAAAAAGGATCTGTCTCAGCCCGGTCAATTTGCTTGTGAAGAGCGAGTAACAATCGTCGGACCGAAAGGCGAGCTGAAAAACGTCAGCATTTTGGGTCCGGTACGTCCCGCTACCCAGATTGAGGTATCGGCAACCGATGCCAGAGCGCTGGGTGTCCCCGCGTTTATTCGGGAATCCGGTGATATTGCGGGAACCGCAGGATGTAAGTTAGTCGGCCCCTGCGGAGAGGTAGAGCTGTCGGAGGGCGTTATCGTCGCAAAGCGTCACATCCACATGACTCCCGCAGATGCAGAGGAATTCCGGGTAAAGGATAAAGACATCGTATGGGTAAAGGTCGCTACTCCCGAACGCTCGATCGTTTTCGGTGATGTCGTAGTTCGTGTCAGCCCGAAATTTGCCCTTGCCATGCATATTGATACCGATGAATCCAATGCCGCAAATGCATTTAAAAATGACGGCGGAGAAATCATCACCATCGGCTAAGCAACCGACAAAATGAGGAACCGCATCGGCGCGGTATTGCACCGATGCGGTTTTGGATTTTTCGGGGAAAGCATCCTTTTATAAAGCTTTCCCGCAAGGAGGATACCAAAATGCTTCAAAAAGCACAGCCTGTTTGGGCAGAGTATACCGACGTCAATCAGTATCTTGACTTTTACCAAGCCTTTGAAGCAAAGGCAACCGACCACCTACAGCTGTACATCCGCTGTCACAGTAACTATGTCGCATGGATAAACGGCTGCTTAATCGGGTTCGGACAATATCCCGACTATGAAGAATATCGCGTAGCGGATTGTCTGTCGATTCCCAATACCCTGCTGCGGGATGGGAAAAACATTCTTGCCGTGCTCGCTTATTGCCAAAACGAGGACAGCAGTACCTACCGCAAGGGGACACCGTCGCTGATCTTCGAGCTGCGGGAGCAGGGCAATACGATTGCCGCCTCGGGAAAGCAAACCCTGGTACGGGAGGAGCCTTGCTACCAAAGCGGCAGGCGGGAAAAGCTTTCGGGCCAGCTCGGTTTTACCTTTTCCTACGACAACCGTGCCGCAGACAGCTGGCAAACCGCGGCAACTCCGCTTGGATTTCGTCGAGCAGAGCTTTTACCGTCGGGCGGGAAATATTACCGCAGACCGATTAAAAAGACCCTTTGGTCAGAGCGTTGCCCCTCTCACCTGGTCGCAACAGGAGATTTTCGTTGTGAAAACCGAGACGAAACGGCAGCAGAGCGAATCTACCATGCTTTTTTACGCACCCACTCTTTCCATGCAACCGATTTGGGAGCACAACCCCTCCTTCTCTCTGCAGCAGAGGGAACAGATGGCATTTACGCGATAATCGACCTGCAAAAGGAACGTGCCGGCTGTATCGAATTGGAATTTGACGCCGAGGAGGCTTGCTTGGTCGATATCGGCTACGGCGAGCAGCTGGATGACCTGCGGGTACGCAGCTTTGTCGGCGGGCGGCATTTCGGA
>CAZFQM010000040.1:0-9364 GCA_964520995.1 uncultured Oscillospiraceae bacterium | reverse complement strand
TGGTCTGCAATAAGACCAGCCACACGCATGACAGCAGCTGTCTCGGCTGCGGCTTGAGCGAGCACACACATCGCGATCGTTCTTGTAACAGAACCTGTAACAAGGATGAGCATACGCACAGCGTATTTTGTGGATATTATTTGGGAATGTGTAACAGAGAAGTGCACGAGCATACCGACAGCTGCTATAGTTGCGGCAAGACGGCACATCGGCACAGCAATTCCTGCAACACCTGTGGCAAGGATGAGCATACGCACAAGGTAAATACCAACGATATCACTCCATCGGCGGGCGAGTATTGCTATAAAAGCAGATTAGAGGTTGTGAAAGAGGCACTTGCCGCTTTCCTGACCAGTGCGGCAGATTCTCCCGTTTCTCTGCAGTTCGGCGTGATTTCTTTTGCAACCAAGGAAGAAAGAAAGCAGGATTTGACTACCGATATCGACACCGTAAAAAGCACCATCGATGCCTTAACAGCTGATGGCGGTACCAATATTTGCGGCGGTATCCGGGAAGCACAGGAGATGCTGGAAAACGGCAGAAGCGGTGCAAACAAGGTAATGATCGTTCTCAGTGACGGTCTGCCGACCTGCGCCTATGACAGCGATGGCGACAAGCTCGGAGACGGCACCTATACCTCCGATTCGATTATCAATGCAACCAAGAATGCAGCTGATGATGCTTCCGAAGCGGGTATTGATATCTACACCATCGGCTACGATTTGGATGATGATTCCGTTTTGTCCTACTGCGGTAAGGACGGTCACTATATGGCAACCGGAAGCGGCTTGACCTCGACCTTGCTGAGCCTGGTGCAGAAGCTGGTTTATGCGGCAAGCGATGCTTATGTTATCGACCCGATGGGTCCGGAGTTCAACTTGAACATTTCGGGAAGCACGTTCAGCTCTGCCGATTATACCGTTACTCCTGAGGGCGCAACGGTCACCTATGATGCGGCGACCGAAACGCTGCGCTGGAATATCGGCACAGTGGCAGAGGGACAGACCATTACTCTGACCTACCGTGTGACCATTGATGACGATGCCGTGTCCGATGTATACTATCCGACAAACGGCAAAACCACCATGTACTATACCGATGCACAGGATCGGTATGCGGCGAAGGATTTCGTGGTTCCCGAGGTGCAGATCGGAAAAGGAACCATTGTGGTACTTGGCTATTTGGTCAATGACCTGGGACAGCCGATCAATGCCGACGGACGTGTGGTAAGCACTCCCGAGCAGGCATATCAGATTTACACCGAGCAAAAGGCTTACACCTTGGGTGTGACCCATACCGTTACGGCAAAGAGTCAAGCTCCGACCTATGAGCTGGTGGGTGATAGCACAAAGCAGGTTTCTTTGACCCTTTCTCATCCGACCGCCAAGGTTTATTTCCCATACAAGCTTGCTCCCGCAAAGGGAACCATTACGGTACAGTATTTCTATGAGACCGCAACCGGTGAGGTAAAGGTCGGAACAGACGCTACCTTCACCGAGGTCATCGACACAGCGTTCGCTGCCTCTTCAATCAATGTCGGCAAGAACAGAAATGACATTCCCGCCGATATTCGCGGCAACTATGACCAAGGCACCATCGAAACCTCTCCGCTGCCCTCTAAATTTACAGAAGAGACGCAGTATATTAAGGTTTTGTATCGCCACGCAAAGGGCAATGTTGTTGTAAGATACTATGATCTTTCCGACAACAACAAGTTTTTGGGCAACAACAATTATATGACCAACGCTTTTGTAGGCACGGCAATCGATACCTCCAAGATTAACATGAATGCCTACAAGCCGAATGATAACTATAACAACGGTCAGTTTATCGGTACGCCGGCGACGACCGTCCAAAACGGTACAACCTATATCGACATCGGCTACAGCAAGATTCAGGCAGGCTTAACCGTTAACTACGTCTTTATCGGCGGCACCCGTCCGTCCACCGCTCCCGCAAACGGTTCTGTTACCGTAAACCAAGGCGATGTCATCGACGTAGACGGCAAGGTGCTTGACTTTACAAGCGACCACTACAGCCATGTCAGCACCACCGTAACCGGTGACCTGACCTTGGCGGATGGCAAATACACCATGACCGGAACCACCGCTACCATCACCATCACCTATGAGATGGAAAAGGTAACCGGTCGGGTAGATCACAAGTACAACCTGCCGAACGGCACCGTTGAGACTGTGACCGGACAGACTACTACCATCTATCGCGGCGAAGAGTTTACCGTAACCGGTTCGGTGCTTACCCATAACGGCGTAAAATATCAGCTCAAGGCAGGCGTTTCTCAGCCGACCGCGGGCAATGTCACCTTGACAGCGAACACGGTATTCACCTACGAATATGTGCCGGTAATGCACAACGTTACGCTGCTCCACAAATATGAGGATGTTGCGACGGCGGTAAAGGATATGAAGCAATCCGGAACCTATGCGGACGGAACCCGTATCTTCCCGGAAAACTTTGATTCCGATACCAAGAACGGCAGATACGTCTTGGTAAGCAGAACCCCCTCTACAGACTTTGCGCTGACCGCAGATGCAACGGTTACGTTGTATTATGAGCTGGCGAAAGCTCCGTTGACCATCGTACACAGATATCCGGGATTGGATCCTGTTTCGACAAGCGGCGGAAGCTATAAGATCGATACACAGCTGACGGTAGGTACCGTTGCGGTACCGGATACCAAGGACGGCTTGTATACCTTTAGCAAATATCAGTTTAACAATGCCGATATCGCGGCAACGGCAAACGTTTCCATGGTACAGGGCGGCATTACAATCTATATTGATTATGTCAGAACACAGGTTCCGGTTCAGGTCGTACACACCTATCCGGGTATCACCGAGGGCGGCGTTGCCAAAGCGGATGTTTCGGTATCAATGGGCAACTATGATGCTTCCTCCGAGTTTGCAACCAACACCGTTCAGACCTTGACCGAGAACGGCAGATACAAGGTTACTTCGGTACAGTATCGTGCATTTAATGCAGACGAAACTTCTTTGACGAGCACCTCCCTCAATGCAAAGCTGAACACCGGCTTGAGCGGTTTGGTTATCGTTGTCACCTATGGCTACACCGAGGCAAGCCTCACCGTAAATCATCATTATGCTGCAGGCGTATCGGTTGCGGCGGCTGATGTAAACGGCACCAAGACAACGGCTTATGTCAATGATGTTGTAACACCTTATAACAGCGCAGTAACCGCCAGAGGCGATTATGTCTACACCGTATCTCAGATTAAGGTGGACGGCACCGCACTGTCAAACATGACGACCGACACCCTGACCATCAGCGGCGACCATGTAATAGACATCTATTACAGCATCGTGCCCGCTACCGTCAATGTAACGCATACCTATGAAAAAGCGTATGAAGCGGATGTGCCGAATACCGATATCGTAGACCCTGCGGTTACGGTAGATGCAAATACCAACTTCAACACCGGTTCGATCAACTATCAGACCGACAACGGAAAATATACGATAAAAGAAATCCGCGTTGCCGATGACAGCCAGGTGGGATACCATGTGGTATCTACTCCGCAGGATATCAAGGTAACCTCCGCCGGCGTTCAAATCACCGTAGTGTATAAGCGCGTTGCTGCGGCAGGCGTAGAGGTTCACTACACCTTTGATGACGGCAAGGCAACTGTTACCGAGACTCCGGACGGTCCGTTCTATGTCGGTGATACGGTCACCCCGAGCGACTATATCAAATCGTTTGATAATTACACTGTGGGAACCCCTTCTCCCTCGACCGTTCAGACTTTGACCGAGAACGAGAAGCTTATCATCACAATCCCCTACACTCGCAAAAAAGCGAATGTCAGCATTACGCATATCGGTGTCACCTATAATGCGGACGGCACACAGAGCACCGTTCCGAATGTGACCTTAGACAGCAGCACCTTGACAAATCAATCGGTAGGCAGCACCCTTGACACGGCTTCCTATAAGCTGACCGATGCCACAAAGCTCAACGGCTTTGCATATGACCGTGTAAGTGCAGCTTCCATTACCGTAGCAGAAAGCGGAAATGCAATCACCTTCTATTACAAGAAGTATCTCCCCGCTTCGATTATAATTAACCATGTCGGAACCGTCTACAATGCAGACGGTACCGTAAACACTGCAAACGTGAATTTGGGCAGTGGTTCCGATTCCGCTGACCGCAATGCGACAATCACCTCGGCAGATTACAAGCTGACCGCAGAGGAATTGCCGGAGGGCTACAGCTATGTATCGGCTACTCCTGCAACCGTTACCGTTTCTCAAAACGAGTACACGATTACGCTTTACTATGCGAAGAAGCTCCCTGCTACCATTAAGGTAGAATATATCGGAACGATCTACAATGCAGACGGTACGGTGAACACCTCGGATATTGATCTCGGTGATGACAGCTTTACCGCAGCGGCGGGTGCAACGGTTACACCGTCCGACCACAAGCTGGCGACCGCTCCCGAGGGCTTCACTTACGAGAAAGCAACCCCTGCTCCGTTTGAAGTAACGCAAAACGAGCACACCATCTATGTTTACTATCAGAAGAAATTGCCGGCAGATATCGCAATCAATCACATCGGTATCGTTTACAATGCAGACGGCACCGAGAACAAGAGAGAGGATCTCGGCGGCGGTACCATTCAGGCAGCGGCAGGCACCACCGTTACGGCGGCAGACTATGTCCTGACAAGCATACCGACCGGATATGCATATGACCATGCAGATCCTACTTCGGTAACTGTTTCCGCAAACAATCATACCATCACCCTGTACTACAAGAAGCAGCTTCCTGCAGATATTACGGTTCAGTATGTCGGAACGGTCTACAATGCAGACGGCACAGTTGTCGAGGCAAACGTTTCGGTTGGCGTAGACAAAAACTTTACCGCAATGCCGGATACGACGGTTACACCGTCCGAGCATAAGCTGGCAACCGACCCGACAGGCTACACCTATGTCGGAGCCGACGAAGCGTTTAAGGTAAACAAAAACAGCCACATCGTTAAGGTTTACTATGAGAAATATCTCCCCGCCAATGTCACGATTCAGTATATCGGAACAATCTACAATGCAGATGGCACCGTTTCCGAGGCAAACGTTTCGGTCGGAGAGGACAAGAACTTCACCGCAAATCGCGGCAGCAAGGTTGACCCCGTTGAGCACAAGCTGACGACCGACCCGACAGGCTACACCTATGTCGGAGCCGACGAAGCAATTGAGGTAAGCGAAAACAGCTACACGCTGAAGGTTTACTATGAGAAATATCTCCCTGCCAATATCACGATTCAGTATATCGGAACGATCTACAATGCAGATGGTACGGTTAATGAGGAAAACATCTCGGTTGGAGAGGACAAGAACTTCACCGCAAATCGCGGCAGCAAGGTTGAACCTGCTGAGCACAAGCTGACGACCGACCCGACAGGCTACACCTATGTCGGAGCCGATGAGGCAATTGAGGTAAGCGCAAACAGCTATACGCTGAAGGTTTACTACAAAAAGGTCCTGCCTGCCGAGGTAACGGTAACTCATATCGGAATTACCTATAACGCAGACGGCACCGAGAATAAGAGAGAAGAGCTTGAGGGCGGCACAACCTTCGCAGCAGAGGCAGACTCGGTTGTTAAGGCGGAGGATTATATCCTCAAAGAGTTGCCGGACGGCTTCAGCTTTGACCGTGTTGATCCCGAGAAGATTGTTGTAAGCGAGAAAACGCACAGCATCACCATCTACTATGTGAAGCAGCTTCCTGCCGACATCACCATCAAGCACGTCGGAACGATTTACAATGCAGACGGAACCGTAAACAAGGAGAACGTAGATCTGGGTACGGAGTCCGATACGGTAATGCCGGGCGAAACCATTGAATCGAAGAGCTATGCTTTGACTGCGGAGGAGTTACCGGAGGGCTACAGCTTTAAGTCGGCTACTCCCGAAGCAATCGAGGTAGAAGAGAATTCTTATTTGATCACCATCAACTATGTAAAGACGCTTCCGAAAGAGGTTGAGGAAGAAGATCCGCCGCTGACTCCGCCGGCACCGCCGAAGGAAGAAGAGGAAGAAGATCCGCCGCAGGGCGCACCGAAAACCGGTGAGAACCTGCCTCCAATCGTACCGATGCTGATGGTAGGCGGTATCATTGTAGGAGTTCTCTCCTTCAAGAGAAAAAAGGAAGAAGCGTAAGCTTCTCGGAAAAAGCAATAAAATGCCGATAACCGATTGAGTGACAACCACTTGAGCGGTCGGCGAAAGCCAAAAGAGAGTGTAGAAAGCAGAAATGCTTTTACACTCTCTTTGTTTATACTGCGGATTTGATATATTTTTTGCTTGCGTTTTTTCGGCTGAATGTAGTATAATAAAATAATGCTTGTAAGGTGCGGCGGAGCTTGCGTGCAAGTCTGTGCTCAGGTATCCGGCGCCCTTTGCGACTTCTTGACAGAAAGGCGTTTTTCTATGTTTTCTATCTTTGATAAGCTAAAAAAAACCGATTCCGCTTCGGCGGTTTGCGGAAAGACGGAATATTTGATCGTCGGCTTGGGAAATCCCGGCCCGAAGTATGAAAATACCCGACACAATGCAGGCTTTTTGACAATTGCCGCATTGGCAAAAGCGTATAATGTAAAAACAGATAAGCTGAAATTCAAGGCAATGGTCGGGGATGCTATGATTGCGGGAAAGCGTTGTCTATTGATGCAACCGGTCACGTTCATGAACAACAGCGGGGAAGCGGTCGCCGAGGCAATGCGCTTTTACAAAATCCCGCTCGAAAATGTCATCGTCATATATGATGATATTTCTTTGGAGCCGGGATTCCTGCGGATTCGGAGAAAGGGAAGCGACGGCGGTCACAACGGAATCAAAAGCATTATCGCTCTGGCAGGCGGGGACACTTTCCCTCGTATCAAGCTCGGCGTGGGGAAAAAGCCACGTCCCGACTATGACCTTGCAGCCTGGGTATTGTCCGAATTTACCGATGTGGAGCGTGCACAGCTCGACCAAAGCGTTGCGAATGCTTGTGCTGCATTGCCACTGATTATCGACGGCAAAATCGATCAGGCGATGAATCAATATAACTCTTAAAGCACTAGTCTTTTCCGTGCTTCAAGCAAATTTTACAGGGAGTGTATCGGTTTGAAACTCTATCCCAAGATTGCAGAACGAGTACCGCAATATCAAGAGATGACGGAAGCGATTCAAAATGGCCTTACCCCGATTATGGCGGTAGGGCTTTCTGCCGTGCACAAGGCACATTTTATCGAGAGCATAGCTGCTTTCATGCCCTTTGCGGGAAAAACGATTGCAGTCATTGCCGAGGATGAGCAGAGTGCCGTTAAAATTGCAGATGACATCAATAATATGAGCGGCGCCGAAATGGCGTTGCATTTTCCCGCGAAGGAGTTCTCTTTCAGACAGACGGAGGGGCGCTCGGTGGAATACGAATATCTTCGGTTGGGCGTTTTGGCACGTCTTGTCGAGCACAGCTGCAAGGTGGTGGTCATGAGTGCCGAAGCGGCATTACAGTTGACCATGCCCGCGGCGGTTCTGGTCGGAAACAGCATTACCCTGCGCTCCGGCGAAAGCTACTCCACCGAGCAGATTATCTCCGCTTTGGTTGCCGCAGGATATTCCCGTCGACCGCAGGTGGACGGAATCGCACAGTTCTCGGTGCGCGGTGGCATTTTGGATGTTTATCCGCCGGGGGAGAGTGCACCGGTGAGAATCGAATTCTGGGGCGACGAGATCGATTCCATGGCATACTTTGACCTTGAGACACAGCGACGTACCGATGTTGTCGATTATCTGAAAATCACCCCCGCGTCGGAGATCCTCTTCCCGACGATGCAGTGTCTGCGGGAGCGGTTGGCAGAGCTGCAAAAAAAGGTTGCCGACCCCGGAATGAAAAAGACACTGCAACGGGATATCGAACGGCTGGACGGCGGCGCAGAGCTTTCCTGCTTAGACAAGTATATCTCACTGGCTTATTCCGAACCGGCTACCTTGTTTGATTATCTGCAGGATGGCATTGTGTTTATCAGCGAATACAGTGCCATGCGCGAAAATACCCGCACCTTTTTGCAGCAGCATACCGAGGATATTAAAATTTTGCTGGAGGATGGGGAGCTTTGCGGCGAGCTGGGTTCCTTTTGTACCGGTCTCGGTGCGTTGCAGAGCTGTTGGGAGCAGTATCCGACGGTCTATCTGGACACCTTTGCCCGTACCAATTCCGAGCTTCGTCCAAAAAAGCTGATTCATATCAATGCCATGCAGACCTCGGGCTGGAGTGGTGAAATTCGGCTGTTAAAGGAGGACTTGCAGGGCTTGTTGGAGCAGGGGTACTCCTGCGCGGTGCTGGCGGGAACCGAAAAGGCGGCTGCCACGCTGGCTTCTGACCTGCGCCATGAAAATCTCCCTGCCGATTATATCAAGGATTTATCCCAATTCACCTATAAAAAGGTATATGTGCTGGCGGGAAATCTTTCCTCCGGCTTTGAATATCCTGAAATTAAGTTTGCACTGCTGACCTCGGCAAAGACACAGCGGATTGCGACCAAAAAAGTCAAGAAGAAAAAGGGAGAGGAAATCAAAAGCCTTTCCGACCTGGAAAAGGGCGATTATGTGGTGCACGTCACGCACGGTATCGGCGTGTTTGACGGCATACACAAAATCGAACTGCACGGAATTATCAAGGATTACATCAAAATCAAATATGCGGGAGCCGATACCCTTTATGTGCCGGTTACACAGCTGGATTTGGTCTCCAAATATATCGGACCGCGGGAGGACGGTCATCTGCGTCTGAACAAGCTCAACAGCGGTGATTGGCAAAAAACACGTTCCCGCGTGAAAAAAGCGGTTGCGGAGATGGCGGACGAGCTGATTCGGCTCTATGCGGAGCGGATGCAGGTCAAGGGTCACGCCTTTTCGGAGGATTCGGATTGGCAGCGTGATTTTGAAGCGCATTTTCCCTATGAGGAAACCGATGACCAGCTGCGCTGTGTGCAGGAAATCAAGGAAGACATGGAACGACCCACTCCGATGGAACGATTGCTTTGCGGCGATGTCGGCTTCGGGAAAACCGAGGTGGCGCTTCGAGCTGCCTTTAAATGTGTGCTGGATTCAAAGCAGTGCGCGATTCTTTGCCCGACTACCATCCTGGCTTGGCAGCATTATCAAACCGTGCTCAAGCGGATGGAGGGCTTCCCGATTAAGGTGGAGCTGCTCTCCCGTTTTCGAACGGCGAAGCAGCAAAAGGAGATCATCAAGCAGCTGAAAACAGGGGAAATCGATATCATCATCGGAACCCATCGCCTGGTGCAAAAGGATATTGAATTTAAGGATCTGGGACT
>CAZFQM010000039.1:1963-9578 GCA_964520995.1 uncultured Oscillospiraceae bacterium | reverse complement strand
CCCGCCCTGCAGCACAAAGGTGCGAAAGCCCAGCGCATACCCCTCTTCACCGCAAGACAAAATTTGCTCCTCGGTCAGACGATATCGGTCACAGGAAAGATTGCTTCGGCGAATTCCGCAATACAGGCAATCATTTTTGCAGATATTGCTGATTTCAATAAGCCCCCTGATATACACCGACCTGCCATATACTCGGGTGCGAGCCGCTACCGCCCGCTCGGCAAGAGTCTGCGCCGCCTCCTCCGAATACTGCGTGATCAAATATTCATATTCCCGCAGGGTAAGGGTGTGCTCTCGCTGCAGCGTATCCATTATCGAAAGCAATTCCTTATTCATGGGTAATCACGTTGGAATAAGCCGTTTTGACACTGATGCCGTCCAGCTTGCCGATTTTCCCCGACAGCGCCGAAATGACATCCTGCGGCGCATCAATCGCAATGCTGACAATGTTTACCTTTTTGTCCCGATAGGGCAATCCCATTCTGCCGATGATGTACTCTCCGTATTGGTGTAGCAGCCGATTCAGTTCCTCCGCCGAATCGGTATTTTCCACAATGATTCCCATTACCGCAATCCGCGTTTCCATAAGCATTCCGTTCCTTTCTTTGGTTCTTTATAAAAAAATTACTGCCCCGTAAAGGTGCAGTAATCCACAAGTATCGTTTGACCGTTTCATTCAGCACCTTTCATCCGGACGGTGTTGTTTCCGTCTTCATGTCAGGATGTCCGCATTAAAGCAATGCAAAAAAGATAGCCGCAAATGTTTCTGCGCGACAGTATCTTTTTTATTTATTATAAGCCATTGTGCATATCAAGTCAACCTGTTTTCATCTGACTTCTTCTCCGATGCTCAATTTCCAATCACGTATTGTATATTTAAGTTGTAAATATACAATACGTTTCAATATCCGTTACACCGTTTTATCAAACTGGCTGTTATAGAGATTGGCATAAAATCCGTTTTGTGCCATCAAATCGGAATGGTTTCCCTGTTCCACGATGTGTCCGTCCTTCATCACCAAAATAATGTCAGCCTCGCGAACGGTAGAAAGACGATGCGCTACAATAAAGCTGGTTCTGCCCTCCATCATTTTTGCAAAAGCGGATTGAATTTTTATTTCGGTGCGGGTATCAATGCTACTGGTAGCCTCATCCAAAATCAGCATCGGCGGTAGGCAGAGCATCACCCGCGCAATGCACAAAAGCTGCTTCTGTCCCTGGCTGATATTTCCGCCATCCTCGGCAATCACCGTATCATATCCCTGCGGCAGACGTCGAATATAGCTGTCGGCATGAGCTGCCTTAGCCGCCGCAACAATTTCCTCCTCGGTAGCATTCGGTTTCCCGTAAGCAATATTTTCTCGAATCGTACCCGCTTTCAACCAGGTATCCTGCAAAACCATGCCGTAATTTTTTCGCAACGAAGCGCGGGTCACCTCCCGAATATCAATTCCGGAAACGGTGATACGTCCCTTATCCACATCATAAAACCGCATCAGCAAGTTGATTAACGTGGTTTTTCCGCAGCCGGTAGGTCCGACCAGTGCGATTCGCTGTCCCGGCTTTACCGCCAAGGTGAAATCCTCTATCAGCGGACGCTCCGGAACATAGCGAAACGAAATCTGCTCCAGGGATACCCGTCCGTCGCTTTCCAGCACAACGGCATTATCGACATCCGGCGTCCGACTCTGCTCGTCCAACAGCTGAAATATCCGAGCGGCGCAGGCAAGTGCGTTCTGCAATTCGGTAACCACTCCCGAAATTTCATTAAACGGCTTTGCGTATTGATTGGCATAGCTCAAAAATACGCTCAGCTGCCCGATACTGATTCCGCCGCCGATGGCAAACAGCGCTCCCGTCAAGCCGACACCGACGTAAACCATACTGTTTACAAAGCGGGTACAGGGGTTTGTCAGACTGGAGAAAAACACCGCCTTGGTGCCGATGTCTTGGAGCTGTGCGTTGATCTCGTCAAAAGCCTCCAGGCTTTCAGCCTCGTGTCCGAACGCCCGAACCACCTTCTGCCCCTCAATCATCTCATTGACCAATGCCGTCTGCTCCCCGCGGACAACGGTCTGCTGTTGAAAATGGCGATAGGTATGTCGTGCGATAAAGCTTGCGACAAACAAGCTCAGCGGCGTAAGGCAAACCACCACCAGAGTAATCGGCAGGTTCACACTGACCATGAAGCACAACGTACCGATAATCGTCAAGATGCCGGTGAACAGCTGTGTAAATCCCATTAGCAATCCGTCGGCAAAGGTATCCACGTCGGCAATGATTCGGCTGACCAGGTCTCCCGACGGGTGAGAATCCAAATAGGAAAGCGGCAACGTCTGTATTTTTTCGATTGCCGCATTTCGCAAATCGCGGGAAACGCCGAAAACGATACGATTATTGCAGACCGCCAGAATCCATTGTGCCACCGCCGTCAGCCCTGTCGCAATCGCAACCGCCGATATAATGCGAACAACGCCCTCCATATTCACTCTTCCCGCGCCGACCATCAAATCAATGGCATCTCCGCAAAAAATGGGAACCAAAAGCTGCGTCAGCACGCTGATGACCGCACACAGCAGGTCGATTGCCACAAAAAGAAGATAAGGACGGATAAAATGCATGACCCGACGCAGAGTACGGCGATTTTTTTCTTGATTCAAGCTTTTTTCTTGCTTTGCGGACATTTTTACCTGCTCTCTTTCTTAAAAACTGTATTGACTCTTCTGCTTTCCCTTACTGAAATTGACTTTCATAAATTTCCCGATATACCTGACAACAATTGAGCAGCTCATCATGAGAGCCGCAGCCCGCCAGGCAACCGTTTTCCAAAACCAAAATTTGGTCTGCGTGCTGTAGGCTGGAGGTTCTTTGTGAAACAATAAAGACCGTCATGCTCTTTGTCAGCTTGCACAATGCCTTACGTAAAGCGGCATCGGTGGCAAAATCCAATGCACTGGCACTGTCATCCAAAATCAAAATTTCAGGTTCTTTAACCAATGCTCTTGCTATAGTCAAGCGCTGACGCTGTCCACCCGAGAAATTACGTCCGCCCTGTTCTACCGGCTCATCCAAGCCCAAGGGCTTTTTCTGAACAAAATCCAACGCCTGTGCCGTTTCCAAAGCCTTTTCAAGCTGTTCATCGGTAGCATTCGGATTGCCCCATTGCAGATTGGAGCGAATCGTACCGGTAAACAGCTGTGCCCGTTGCATGACAATACCTACGTGATTGCGAAGCTCCTCCTCGGTCCACTCCGCAATCGGTCTGCCAAGCAGCTTCACCTGTCCTGCGGTTGCATCGTAAAATCGCGGTATCAAGCTGACCAAGCTTGTTTTTCCACTGCCGGTGCCGCCGATGACACCGATGGTCTGTCCTCGTTTCGCGCAAAAGGAAATATCGGTCAAGCTTTCCTCTCCCGCACCTTGATATTTCAGACTGACTCGGTCAAAGCAAACCGCCTCATCACCGCTACACTCTGCCACGCTCCGAGCAGGAAAGGACATAGACGGCGCGGTATCCATAATAGCCGCCAAGCGATTGAGACTTGCCGTACCGCGGCTGAGCAGCACCACCGCATTAGCGAACTTGATAAGCTCCACCAAAATCTGGCTTGCATAATTGATCAGCGCAATCACGCCGCCGTACAGCAAGCCGCCGCCGTTTACCTCTACGCCGCTCATATACAAAATCGCAATGATACCCAAATTGATTACCGTATAGGTTAGCGGGTCCATCAAGCCGGATATCCGACCGACATACCGCTGCGCATGATTTAACTCCTCATTGGACTCATAAAAACGCTTTTTTTCGGTCTCCTCCTTGTTAAAGGCACGGATAACCCGCACGCCCGAAAGGTTTTCACGGGTATTCCCCAGCACACCGTCCAATCGGGTCTGTACCTTTTTGTACAAGGGAGAGGTCCATTTTATAATCAAAAAGATAATCGCAAACAAAATCGGGATCACAATCGCAAACACAAGCGCAATACGCGGATGAATCATAAACGCCATAATCATTGCGCCGAACACAATGAACGGGCTCCGCAAAAACAACCGCAAAAACATATTCAAGCTGTTTTGCACCTGATTGATATCACTGGTCATGCGGGTAATCAAGGTACTGGAGCCCAGCCGATCCAATTCGGAAAAATTCAAGGTCTGAATATGGGAAAACAGCTGATGCCTCAGCCCTGTTGCGCAGCCGACCGCAGCCTTTGCGGAAAAATACTGCGCCGTAATACTGCAAACCAAGCCGATGACCGCAAGTCCCACCATCAAGCCACAGCGTTGTAAAATATAGACAGTGTCCCGCCTTCCGATGCCGATATTGATAATATCCTGTACCACCAACGGGACAAACAGGTCAAACAACGCCTCAAGCATTTTGAACAAGGGCGCCAAAATACTTTCCTTGCGATACTTTTTCAGATTTCTCAACAAATATTTCAATAAAGCTCCGTCCTCTCAATCGGATAATGACACATCTTATCCTTAGGTACCGCTACCGACTATTTTTTCGCCCAGGTAGAGGGAGAAAAGGTTAGCAGGAGCGGGAAAATCTCCAGCCGTCCAAACAGCATTGCAAAGGATAATACCGTTTTGGAAAGTGCGGAATAATCATGATAGCTTGCCATCGGTCCCACCGCACCGAAGCCGGGTCCTACATTATTGAAGCAGGCAGCTGTTGCACTGAAATTGGCTGCAAAATCAAACGGTTCGAAGCAGAGGAAAAAGAAAATCGCGCAAAAGCAGATAATATACAAGATAAAATACGCACTCGTGCTGTTCAAAGTAGCCTCATCAAGCGGTTTTCCCTCCATTTTCACCACACTGACCGAGCGCGGATGAAGCATCTGCTTCAGCTCCCTGCGAATCATTTTCAGCAAAATCATGACCCGCGAAATCTTTAAACCGCCTGCAGTTGAACCGGCACAGCCGCCGATAAACATCAAAAAGAACAGGATACCCTTAGACAACTCCGGCCAAAGGTTAAAATCGGCAGTGGAATAGCCGGTTGTCGTAACGATTGAGGAAACCTGAAATGCCGATAACCGCAATGATTCGGCAAGATTTTGATATACCGGATAGATATTGACGGTAATCGCCGCAACCGAAATCGCTACCAATCCGATATAAATCCACATTTCGGTACTGCGAAAAGCCGAACGGAAGCGACGAATCAGCATCAAATAATAAAGATTGAAATTGATTCCGAACAGGAACATGAAAATCGTAATGACCCATTGCAGATACGGGCTGTATCCCGCAATACTGTCCGCCTTGATGCCGAAGCCGCCGGTTCCCGCCGTACCGAAAGCGTGCAGTAGGCTGTCGAAAAGACTCATACCGCCGCACAGCAAAAAGATGGTTTCCAGCAAGGTCATAGCAATATAAATTAAGTACAATATCTTTGCCGTATCCTTTAGCTTAGGCACCAGCTTCCCGACAATCGGTCCGGGCATCTCGGCGCGTATCATATGAATCGAGCGGTCGGAAATGTTCGGAATAATCGCCATTACAAAGACAAGTACCCCCATTCCGCCAATCCAATGGGTAAAGCTTCTCCAAAAAAGCAAACCGTGACTTAAGCTTTCCACATCGATCAGCACCGAAGCTCCGGTGGTGGTAAAGCCGCTTACCGTCTCAAAAAAAGCATCTGCATAGTGCGGAATCTCCCCGCTTATCACAAAGGGCAACGCGCCGATAGCCGACAAGGCAAGCCACGCCAGCGTTACAATAACAAATCCGTCCTTTGCGTAAATCAGATGATTTCCGGGACGGCTGAGCAAAGTCAGCATAAGACCGATTGCTAAAGCAACTCCCGCCGTAATCAAGCAAGCAGTCAAGCTTCCGCTTTCTTGATAATACAGCGACACCACTGCCGGCAAAAGCAGCAAAGCCGCTTCAATATTGATAATCTGACCAATGACATAAAAAATCATTCTTCGATTCATAAGGAACTGCCACCTTTAGTAAATAATATCCGAAAGGTCATTCAACCGCTGACCGGATACCAAAATTACGACATTGTCTCCCGGTAAAATACAATCATCCCCCGCAGGAATAATGGTTTTCTTTCCGCGCATGATGCCCGCCACCAGAGTATTCGACTTCAATTTCAATTCTTTCAGCGATACGCCGCACAAATTGCAATCGGGTGCGACAGCAAACTCCAAGGCTTCCGCTTTTCCGTCCATTAGCTGGTACAGAGTCTCCACCTTGCTGCCGATGGAATTCTCCAACGCCCTAGCGTATCGAACAAGAATATCGGATATTGTTTTTCTCGGCGAAACAATGCAATCCAATCCCAATTTTTCCGCAATGGGAACAAATTCATCCCGATTGACCTTTGAAATAACCTTCGGAACCTTCTGAGATGCGGCAAAGAACGAAAGCAATATATTTTCCTCGTCAATGCCGGTCAGTGACACAAAGGCGTCCATCGCATGAAGCCCCTCCTCACGGAGCAGCTCCTGCTGTGCGCCGTCGCCTTGGATAATCACAGCATTCGGCAATTGGTCGCAAAGCTCTTTACAGCGCTGATGGTCCTGCTCAATCACCTTAACCGAATGGCCACCCGCCAGCAGCATTTCCGCTAAATAATAGGCTGTTCTGCTGCCGCCCAAAATCATAATATCCCGTGCCTGCTTCTGCATAATACCGAGCATCCGCAAAAAGCGAAGAATCTCATTCGGTGCCGCCGTGATGCCGATTTTGTCCCCGCTTTTCAGCTCAAAGCCGCCATCCGGAATATAAACATTGTCTCCCCGCTGCACCACGCAGATTAACACTCTGACATCATATTTTTTTCGCAGATCTATCAGCTTCATTCCGTCAAGCGGCGAATCTTCCTTCAGCTTCAGCTCGACCATCTCGAAATTACGTTGGGAAAAGGATTCGATTTTCACCGCAGACGGCAGCTTCAGCAAATTGTAAAGCTCGGTTGCCGCAAGCTTTTCCGGGTTGATTGCCATAGACAAATGCAATTGCTGCTTCATAAAGCCGAGACTTTGGTCATTATACTCGGGATTACGAATGCGCGCAATGGTATGCTTGGCACCCATTCTCCTTGCGATAAAGCAGCTGAGCATATTCAGCTCATCCGAGCCGGTAACCGCCACAAACAGCTCGGTTTTCTCTACCCCCGCTTCGGTCAGAATCTCACAATCCGCTCCGTTGCCGCAAACGCCCATTACATCGTAGATATTGGTAATTTCCGTGATAACCGACGCATCACCGTCAATCGCCACAACATCATGCCCCTCTGTCACAAAGCTGGATAATATGGTGCTTCCGATTTTTCCGCAACCGACAATAATAATCTTCATAGCTGTTTCCTCTTAACGAAATTTGATGATTTCGACAACATTTTGTCCTATTGTCTCTCGTCATGTTATTATACTACATTCATTTCTATATTTCCACCCATTTTGCCAACAATTTAGCATTTTATGAATTTTTCATTTTCTTCACACCGAATTTTGTATCACCTAAGCACCAAAAGTGAAAAATTTTATTATCCCCTTGATGATTCCCCGAAAATCGTGTATACTAAACTTGTAGATATTATATAGGCTTCGGGCAAATCTTTGTTCCGATATTCTTTTTATCATTACAC
>CAZFQM010000039.1:0-1953 GCA_964520995.1 uncultured Oscillospiraceae bacterium | reverse complement strand
CAAAGGAGGACGTTACAATGTCTGTCATTACATTAACCGATGACAATTTCGATCAAGAGGTGCTCAACAGCGATAAAACGGTATTGATCGATTTCTGGGCTGCTTGGTGCGGTCCCTGCAAGATGCTTTCTCCGGTCATTGATCAAATCGCCGATGAAGTTGCCGATACCGTTAAAATCTGCAAAGCGAATGTCGATGAGCAAAAGGAGCTTGCCACACAATTTCAGGTCAGAAGCATCCCGACTTTGGTTGTATTAAAGGGCGGAAAGGTGACAAGCATCTCCGTCGGCGTTAAAAGCAAAGAGGAAATTCTTGCCATGCTGGCATAATGCCCTCACAAGCAGCTTTTCATCCTGCACATTCAAGAAAAAAAGGAAGCTTTGCCGAATCAACCGATTCGAAAAAGCTTCCTCTTTTTCAGCCTACCAATATTTTAGCCTCCGGCATGATCTGATTCTTTTTCTTGGCAGTACGCATTGACAATGACAGCGCCATTGAAACAGGGCCGATTCTTCCCAAAAACATGGTAAAGATCAAGGCAATCCGAGCGATATAATTCGCATTTGCCGAAGCTCCGCCGGAAAATCCGACCGTTGCAAACGCTGACACTGCCTCAAACAGCGCATCCACCGTTGAGATTGCCTCGGTATGTCCTGCCGAGAAATAAAGTATTCCCGCCACGATAATCACCGCACAGCCCGCCAAAGCGGTGACCGCCAGTGCCTTATAAACAACCGACTTATCGACCTTTCGTCCGCGTATCGTCGTTTCTTCATTGCCTCTTATCACGCTGACAACCGTCATCACCAGCACCACAAAGGTTGTCACCTTAATTCCTCCGCCGGTAGAGCCGGGAGCTGCTCCGATAAACATCAAAAACATGAGCAAGCCCTTGGTTATCCCACAAAGTTCCTCCAAAGGGACGGTATTAAAGCCTGCCGACCTGGCGGAAATCGATTGAAAAAAGGAATTTAACAGCTTATCTCCCAAAGACATCCTGCCTATCGTCTGCTGATTGTCCCATTCCAGAAGCAAAAACGACACTGCGCCGAACAAAATAAAGACCGCGCTGATGAGCAAAACAAGCTTTGTATGCAGCGGTAGGCGTTTGGTTTTATGATAGGAAAACAGGCTTTGCCACACCACAAAGCCCAAGCCGCCGCAAATCACCAGCAGGCAGATCGGGATCAGCACCATCGGCTCGGAAGCGTATTCGGTCAAGCCGGAAAAAGCCTCATTACGTCCCAAAATATCAAACCCCGCGTTACAATAAGAGGAAATTGCCAGGAAAATCGAAATGTAAATCCCCTCTGCGCCAAACGCCGGCACAAAGGTAAAGCTCAACACAAGCGCACCCATCAATTCAAAAAAGAAGGTCAACAGCATAATTGTTTTGGCAAGATGCTTTACATCCACGGTATCGGGAGAATTCACCGATTCCTGCGCCAATCGCAACCGCTTATAGCCAACCCGCTTTCCCAATGCAATATTAAAAAAGGTGGTTAACGTCACTAAGCCCAAGCCACCCAATTGAATCAGAGTCAGAATCACAAGCTGTCCGAACAGGCTCCAATAGGTATAGTTGTCAAAAACCAGCAAGCCTGTAATGCAGGTCGCCGAGGTTGCGGTAAACAATGCCTCGAACGGAGCGGTGGCAGCTCCCGATTTGGAGGCAATCGGAAGCATCAATAAAATCGTCCCCACCAAAATCAGCCAAGCAAAGCTGCTGACAATCATTCCGGCAGGATTGCCAAAAAAACCTCTTCTCTTTTTTTCACTGCTTTACAAATCGCAACTTCCTTTCCGAAGCAGATTCGGCGGTACACTATGATGTCAGCGTTGCCGATAAGGCTTTTTGTCTCTTCTCAATAAGTCTGACTTTTTATTCGAACGCATACCTCTTGCACAGCGGAGCGAGAAGCGTTTCAATGTTCTTGAGAACGTTCGAAATCT
>CAZFQM010000038.1:6652-9645 GCA_964520995.1 uncultured Oscillospiraceae bacterium | reverse complement strand
AGCTGTATGTCCCGAAGGGGCATGAGGTCGCAGTGCATACCGTCAATCACCTCTTTTTGGAAAAGCTGTCGAAAGAGCGGGTGCTTTATGAAATAATGGAGGATCGGCGCAGGCTGGAGGAGATGAGCCATACGGTGGTGCGCGGAATGGCATATCCGTGGGGGACTTATTCCGAAGTGGTGCTGCAGGCGGCTGAAATGGCGGGAATCGCATATTCTCGTACCATTCTTTCCACTGGGGATTTTCGGATACCGGAGAGCTGGCTTTGCTGGCATCCGACTTGCCACCATTCGGACCCGCGTCTCATGGAGCTGGCGAATCGGTTTGTGAATGAAACGCCCGAAAGTCAGCCCTATGACCGCACACCGTGGCTGTTTTATGTTTGGGGACACGGATACGAGTTTGACCTGTCTCAAAACTGGAGTCTGATTGAGGAGCTTACCGCACTGCTGGCGGGACGTTCCGATATTTGGTATGCCACCAACGGAGAAATTCATGATTATGTGGAAGCCTACCGTCATCTGAATTGGACGTTGCAGGGAGATGCGGTCTATAATCCGACTGCCGTTCCGGTCTGGTTTGAGCTGGAGCGAGAAATTTATGTCGTGCAGCCGGGCGAGCTGTTGACCCTGCCGACTCGGTAGGTCGAAAAAGAAAAAAGGTTCATCTTCTGTTGGAGATGAACCTTTTTCTTTATTATGGGTGTTTGCTCGAATCGTTTGAAATTTTGAACGAATCGTTCGAATCATATTGAAATTATGATTGAAATAGTCTATAATAAGCGGTGAAAGGAAGTGGGAGGCTGTGGCAGAGGAAAACAATGCGGCATCCTATACTGCGCTCGCCCTGGATATCGGGATGCGGATGTTGGTTTGCGGCGCGCAGATTGGCAGGGTGGAAAATTCGATAGAACGGATGTGCAAGGCATTCGGTGCCGTTGAAACACACGTTTTTTCGGTCACCTCGGGCATTATTGTGACCTGTGTAAATGAGGACGGAAGCAGTATTACCCAATTGAGGCGGGTGCGCTCGGAAAAATTCGACATGAACAAGCTGGAGCAGTTGAATCAGCTCTCCCGCGATATATGCGCACATCGTGCTACCGCCACCGATATTCCAACTCGATTGACCGCAATCGACCATAGTCGCAGCTATCCGTTTTGGCTGTTGATACTTGCATATGCCGTCATTTCCGCATCGCTGAGCGTTTTTTTCGGAGCAACTGCCACCGATGCGTTGGCTTCGGCAATGACCGGAGTGATTCTCTGCCTGTCGGAGCGATTGTTGCTACGACTTCGGATGGACCGCGTCTTTACCTCCTTTTTGCTGGCTCTGCTGGCGGGACTTTGCAATGCGGCAATGGTGAGATTCGGCTTCGGAATGCATTATGAAGCGATTTCCCTGGGAAATATCATGCTTTTGATTCCGGGGATTGCCATGACCAATTCCATCCATGATATGTTTGTCGGGGATATGATTTCGGGGGTCAGCCGCTTTTTTCAATCGCTGGTCACCGCATTTATCGTCACTTTCGGCTTTACCCTTGCGGGAATGCTGCTTTGAGGGAGGAACTCGGAATGGATTTGCTTTTACAAACCTTAATGGGGGCAATCGGCTCCCTCGGCTTCGCCATCGTCTTTAACGTGCGGGGACAGCGATTGTTTTTCGCCTTTTTGGGCGGTGGAATCGGCTGGGGTGTTTGTTGTCTTGCGGGATTGTGCTGGCAGAATAACGAAGCACTCTGTTATTTTATCGCCACGACCGCTTTGGCGCTTTACTCCGAGGGGATGGCTCGCATTTTGCGTTGTCCCTCCACGGTAATGCTGGTCACGGGGTGGATTCCGTTGATTCCCGGGGGTGCGCTTTATAACAGCATTTCCGCGCTGGTGTCAAAGCAGATGGACGAATTTGTACATCGTACCCTGCATACGATTTTTTTGATGGTGGCGATGTCTGCCGGTATTTTACTGGCGATGACCATGGTACATATTCTGTCCTTTTGCCGAAAAAAGAATCGGAATCATGCCGAAAGGTGCGAAATAAAATAAACGGAGGGGTTTCTCATGTTGGTAAAAGAAGCTTATACCCATACCCGCAACTACGGTTGCAGAATTCGAAAATATACCGTCGATGACATCCGCATGGTGTCGATGGAAAACAAATATTTAAAGGTCGTTTTTGCGTTGGATAAGGGCGCGGATATTGTGGAGCTGCTTTACAAGCCAATGGATATCGATTGTATGTGGCACTCCTTTAACGAGCTGAAAAACGGGCAATCTCAATCGACTATTGCCGCAAAGGGCGGCAATTTCATGGACAGCTATGCGGGCGGATGGCAGGAGCTGTTCCCCACCTACGGAAGTCCCGCCGATTTTCACGGCGGTGAAATCGGTATTCACGGAGAGGCTTGCATCTATCCCTGGAGCTGTGAGGTGCTGACCGATACCCCGGAATGTGTTTCTGTCAAGCTGTTTTTGCGGCTCAGACGTTCTCCCTTTACCATGGAGAAAACAGTCACCCTGCGAGAGGACGTCGCAAGGCTGGAAATCAATGAGAAAATTACCAATGTCGGCGCCACCGAGCAGCAGTTTATGTGGGGACAGCACCCTGCTTTCGGCTGGCCGTTCATTGATGAGAATACCCGTCTGACGCTCAAAGGGAGCCCGACCGTCACCGTTTTGGAGTCTGCCTGTATCGGGCGTTGCCCCTTTGCGGGGAAAACGGTTGGAGCTTGGCCGCTTTTGCCGGACAAGGAGGGCAACCTCATTGATGTGAGCAAGGCATATTCACATGAGCAACGATTGTATATGGAATACGCCCTCTCTCAATTGGAGGAGGGACAATACGAGCTGGTGAATGAGGTGCTTGGATTGGGTCTGCGGATGCAATGGGATTTGGAGCGATTCCCTTATTTGTGGGTTTGGGGGATGTATTGCGGGCACGAGGATTATCCCTGGTATGGGCGTGCTTATACCATGGCGGTGGAGCCATGG
>CAZFQM010000038.1:0-6642 GCA_964520995.1 uncultured Oscillospiraceae bacterium | reverse complement strand
CTGATTTCTCCGCCGCTTCGGAAAACGGTACGGTGCTTTCGCTGGAAGCGGGAAAGAGCATGGAGACTACGCTTTCGATAGAACTATTTGCCGAGCGGGCGGCGGAAAAATGACAGAATAACGGTCATTTTACAGGCGTTGTTGACCGTTGTTTCATTTACTTTACAAAATCAACGGCTTTTCGGCGGCTTCAATCATTTTAATTGCCGTTTTCATTCATTTCAGATTGACAGATTCGTTCAATTTATGATATAATGATGATGTAAATTTTCAGCTTTAAGGAGGAACTATCGTGAAACGTGTCATTCGTTTTGGAATTATCGGCTGCGGTCTGATGGGAAGAGAGTTCGCAAGTGCGGCGGCGCGCTGGTGTCATCTGAACGCCGATATCGCACAGCCGGAAATTGTCGGGGTATGTGATACCAACGAGGAAGCGCGCAATTGGTTTGCACGCAACTTTGACTCGGTACGCTATCAAACCGCCGACTATCATGAATTGCTCAACAAGTCGGACATTGATGCGATTTATTGCGCATTGCCCCATGTATTGCATAAGCAGGTGTATGTGGACATTATCGAGGCGGGAAAGCATCTATTGGGAGAGAAGCCGTTCGGTATTGACAAGGAAGCCAACGATGCGATTTTAGCCGCGGTGCAGGCACATCCGGAGATTATTGTGCGTTGCTCCAGCGAATTTCCCTATTATCCTGCCTGTCAGCAGCTGATTCGCTGGATTCGGGAGGAACGGTTCGGCAAGATTATCGAGGTACGTTCCTCTTTCTGTCATTCTAGTGATATGGATCCCAACAAGCCGATCAATTGGAAGCGGATGATCGAGATCAACGGCGAGTACGGCTGTATGGGAGATTTGGGAATCCATACACAGCACGTGCCCTTTCGAATGGGTTGGAAGCCGCTTAACGTCTTTGCCAAGCTGTCGAAGATTATAGATAGTCGTCCCGACGGAAAGGGAAACACGGTGCCCTGTCTGACATGGGATAATGCGGTCTTGATTTCGGACGTGCGGGATACCGACGGAAAAACCTTTCCGCTGATTACCCGTACCATGCGACTTGACCCCGGAGCCACCGACCGTTGGTCGTTGGAGGTATACGGCTTAAAGGCATCGGCACGCTTTTCCACCGATGACCCCAATGCGTTTTACTATACCGACTCCTGGGATAAGGAGCAGGCGTGGTGTCGATTGGGAATCGGCTACAAGCCGATGATACCCACCATTACCGGCAGTATTTTCGAATTCGGCTTTACCGATGCGATGCTGCAGATGTGGGCGGCATTTATCTGCGAGCTTGAGGGCAAGGAGGTTCCTTTCGGTTGTATGCGTCCTGAGGAAACCGCACTGTCTCATAAGCTGCAAACCGCGGCGCTGCTTTCTCACAAAGAGGGTCGTTTGGTTACCCTGGATTGATGTTAGCATTCGTTTGATTATTTTACAGGAGGAATAGATTATGAATTTCCGTTCACCGAAGCTCTCAGCGGCGGATATGCTGGGCGAGCCGTTTTTAAAGCAGGTCATAAAAGCCAATGTTGCCCTGGGTCGATTTGATGAGAAAGAGGCAACCGAGCTGGCGTACGAAAAAATAGATTTCTTTCCCGAGGCATTGCAAAAGCAGGATGAGGCTTTGCTGCAACGGGTAGGCGATACCATAATAGAGCCCTTTGACAACAACGTAGACGGCGCTCCCACCGATGCTTTTCGCAAAGCCACTCATAAAAGCTCGGCTCCCATTACGGGATCGGGCTGCTTCCGTATCGGGGAGGACGGACGGCTCTATCTGATCGGGAAAAGCGAGCACTATCATGCTTCCCTGGGGCACAAATTCAACGGTTATCGTTTGATTGACAATGCGCGTGCTTTGGGATTGCTCAATGCAACGCACAACAATACGCGCGGATATGTCACCCGCCTGCTGGAAACGCGGCTGATTCAATCCGCAAACGGAATCGATTGGGAGGATGAAGCCGCGACGGCGGAAGTAATCGCCTCAAAGGAGCCGCACCTGCTCAACCGTGTCATCAGCCTGGAAACGGGAAGCTTGGCGGTGGAGGCGGGCGTCAAAATGATGCTGGCACGGTTCTATCGCTTGGATAACACCTTCGCCGAGCCGAAGTATTTCGGTCGGATTCCGGTGTTCTTCGTTATGGCGGACAATGACGGCGGAAAAGCGGGAAATTATCACGGGACTACAGTGCTGACTCAAACCTTCCGCGGCTTGTGGCCGGAATTATGTGAGAGAGCCGATGCGGGCGAGTTGTACAAGGTTGTCCCGGTTGCCATTAACGATATCACCGACTTTGAAGCCAAAATGGAGAAATATAACAGCGGCAAATATAAAACAGCGGGCTTTATGCATGAAATCGTGATGATGAACTACGGCGGAATCTGCCTGACAAGGGAGTTTTTACAGGCGGCTTATGCCTGCTGTCGTCGTTATGATACCCCTACTATGGTGGATGAGATTCAATCCTGTATGTGGTATAAGGGGATGTTCCTTTACCGCCTGTATGACTTGAAACCGGATTTTGCCATCATCGGCAAGGGCTTCCCGGGTGGAGAGTATTCCGCCAGCAAGATTTTGACCACTGCCGAAATGGATACCCTGAATCAGTTCGGCGCACTGGTCACAAATGGGCAGGAAGAGCTAGCTTCTCTTTCTTATCTTGTGACTATGACCTTTATGCGGGAAAACGGAGAGCTTGTGGAAAAATACGGCAATCTGTTCATGAAGGAATTGCGTGCCGTGCAGCAACGTCATTCCGATACCCTCAATAAGGTGGAGGGCTTGGGACATCTGGTCGGCTTGCAGTTTGCCGACGTGGCAAAGGCGGCGGATTTTGCCGCGAAGCTGAATGCCCGCTGTATTGATTCCAGTGCGCAGTTGTATAAAGCAAACTGCCCGCCTGCGGTGCTGATGAAGCCGCCGGTGATTGCCTCCGAAGCGACGATGTGGTACATTGCCGCTGTGATTGATGAGCTGTTATAGGCAGGAGGAGGGCGTTATGCTGTTTATCGGGTTGGATGTCGGAACCACTGCAACCAAAGCGGTGGTGACCGACTGTAACGGTCGTGTGTACGGGAAAGGCTATTTTGAATACGAGCTGAGCTTTCCCGCCGAGGGTCAGGTTGAGCAAAACGCCGAGGATTGGTGGATTGCTGCGGTAAAAGCCATTCGTCAAGCGGTCTCGGCGGTAGAAAAGCCGGAGGAGATCGTCGGCATCGGGCTATCAACCCAGGGTGCTACTCTGGTGGCGACAGACAAGCGGGGAACGCCCTTGGCACCCGCCATCACCTGGATGGATCATCGTGCGACGACCCAGGTGGCGGCATTGGATGAGGCAATTGGAGCCGATGTCGTTTACCGCAAAACAGGGTGGCGGCTCAGCCCCTCTGCGGATGCGGCTAAAATTCAATGGCTGCGGGAGAATCGCTCGGAGCTGTATCGAAAAGCCGATTATTTTATTTCCACGTTGGAATTTATGAATGAGCGCTTGTGCGGTCGCTTCGTGATCGACCCGACCAATGCGGCGATTCGTCAGCTGTTTCGGATGCAAACGGGGCAATGGGACGACGAATTGTTGGATTTTGTCGGGATTACCGCCGAGCGTCTCCCCGAAATCGCATCGGTCGGAGAATGCATCGGGCATCTGACCCCCGATGCAGCGGAGCAGCTAGGACTTTCGCCTGAGGTGCGGGTGTTTAACGGTGCGCATGACCAGTATTGCGCCGCGTTGGGGGCAGGTGCCGTCAATATCGGTGATATGCTGTTGGCTACAGGTACAACCTGGGTGGTATTGGGCGTGACCGAGCACCCGATGTTTACCGAATCCCACATTGCGCCGGGGATTCATCCCGTAAAGGGACGATACGGTGCTATGGCGTCCCTGGTCAGCGCCGGCTCGGTACTGAAATGGTATCGGAAGCTGATAGAAGAGGACTTTGCCGTGATAGATAAGAATGCGGCATCACGTGCGGAATCCGCTGCGGATTTGTTGTTTTATCCCTATCTGTGCGGTGCGGGCTTTCCGCATGGCAGAGCGGAGGCACGCGGAAGCTTGGTCGGCTTGGATTTACATCATGACAAGTACGATATCGCCCGTGCGTTGATGGAGGGGGTTGCCTTTGAGACGGCATTGACCCTGGAGCAATTTTCCGCTCAGGGGATGGCGGTGCATCGGCTGATGATGACGGGCGGCGCTTCTAAAAGTCTGCTGTGGAGCCAATTGGTGGGATATATTACCGGGTGTGAGATTTATCGGATGAAAGAGCCGGACACCGGATGTATCGGTGCCGCAATGATTGCCGCTGTCGGCTGTGGTGCTTTCGGAGATTATGAGGAAGCCGCAAAGGCGATGGTTCAATCCGAACAGCTGCCGTTGACCGACACCACCTTGTCGGCGTTTTACAAAGAAAAGGGTGCTCGCTATCGTAAGCAACTGGAGCAGGTACTGAATCGATAAAAAAGCTTCCCGCAACGCCGTGACGTTGCGGGAAGCGGAAAAGCACTTTAGAGGCAGACCAGAATTTCGGTGCCGTTATCCTGCAAGGCTTGAGCCAAAGGCTCCTCCGGACTGCGATCGGTGATGACCGCATCAATCTTCTGCTCGCGGGAGTAGCTGACCACCGAGGCGGTCATGAATTTACTGCTGTCCATTAAAATATATCGTTGCTCTGCATTGGCTAATACCAATTCATTCAGGCGGGCGGTATAAAAGTCGGTGGCGGTAAAGCCATGGCGTAGATGAAAGCCGTCCGCACCCAGAAAGCATTTGGAAAAATGCAGGCTGTTTACCATTTCTTCGGCTAAATAGCCGCAGAAATCCCGACGGTTTGACCGATACGCTCCGCCAATCAGATTGACGGTCACAAAGGGGCTGAGGATTTCAAGGTTCACCAGAGAGTTGGTAAATACCGTTAATTTGCCGAGCTGCTCCGTCGCAATGCGTGACGCCAGCTCCTTGCAAAAACAGGCCATTGTGGTGCCGGAATCAAGATAGAGTACAGCATCGGCTTCCACCAGCCGAGCGGCATACCGACCGATCAGCTGCTTTTGCGATACCGATTGCTCCTCGACCTGCTCGTATTGATAATCTACCGCGACCGAATCGTGTAACAGCTGGATTCCGCCGTATCGGCGCATTGCCGCACCGCTGTTTTCCAATCGGATAAACAGCCGTCGCACCGTGGATTCCGATACGTTCAGCAGCTCCATGGCTTGTGCCAGGGTCAAGGTGTTTTTACGTCGAAGCTGCTCTAAAATTCTCTGCTCTTGGCGTTCTGTTTTTTTCAAGAGAATCCCTCGCTTTTCAAATACTGCTGTTATTATACACTGTTTCATTGAAAAAGTCAAATTTTCAATCATTTTACCATTAAATTGAATGATTCAATCAATATTTTGCTTGGTAGATTGTGCCGATGGTGGCGCAATGTTAACGATATTTATAAGTCAATAATGTCTGTAAGGAGGAAACGATTATGTTTGGAATGGAAGCAACCGCTTACGATAAAAAGGTATATGCCGAGCAGTTGCGGGATTTTTTGCCGGATAAGCTGGTCGATGCACACGTGCATTTGTGGACACCGGAATCAAGAAAGGATTATCTTCGCTCCGACAATCTGGTTACATGGACAGAGCTGGTTGCACCGGATTGTACCTATGAGGATTTGATGGCGTCCTATGAGACGATGTTCCCCGACAAAAAGGTTTACCCAGTGTTGATGACGAATCCCAGCTGCCATTTGGAGGTCGGGAATCCGTATGTTCGGGCTTGTGCCGAAAAGACCGGTCTGCCGTCGCTGTATTGCATTACTCCCGAGACCTCCGAGGAGGAGATAAGGAAAGCCTTTGCCAACGGCTTTTGCGGGATAAAGCCCTATTTGAATTATGCTCCCGCTTATATCCCCGCCAAGGAGATACGCATTTATGACTTTATCACACCGTCGCAGTTTGAATTGATGAACGAGCTGGGTGGCGTGGTAATGCTTCACATTGCCCGTGACGGTCGGCTGAATGACCCGCTCAATATCGCTCAACTGATGGAGATTGATCGGCGCTATCCGAATGCCAAAGTCATTGTTGCCCATATCGGACGAGCCTATACGCCCGAGGCGCTCGGCAATGCGTTTGATACCCTGCGCCACAGCGAAAATCTGCTCTTTGATTTTACCGCTACCACCTACGAGCCTGCCATTACCGCCTGCCTTGAGGCGGTGGGTCCCAAGCGGTTGATGTTCGGCTCGGATATGCCGATTACCAAAATGCGGATGTATCGGATCACCGAAAACGGCACCTATATCAACGTGGTACCGCGGGGCTTGTACGGAGATGTATCGCTTGACCCGCATATGAGAGAAAGCGACGAAGAAAATATCACCACCTTTATGTATGAGGAGCTGCTGGCGTTCCGAAAATCCGCGCAAAAGCTGGGTCTGACCCGCGCGGAGGTGGCGGATATTCTCTGTAATAATGCCGCTGCGCTGTTCGGTATCAAGCTGTAATCAAAAGCAGAAGCGGATTTTGAACGATTGTCGATGAAAATAAAATGAACTTGCCGCTCGAAAAAGTGCGGCGGCAGAACGTAGGCTATTATGAAAATCTGATTTCTCCCGATGTATATTGAAAT
>CAZFQM010000037.1:0-9690 GCA_964520995.1 uncultured Oscillospiraceae bacterium | reverse complement strand
ATCTATGCTGCCGCCACTGCCAAGGCGCAGGAGGGAAGCGGCTGTATGTCCGAGCTGCTTGAGGAGGCTTGTCGACTTGCCACCGTGCGCGGAGATTGCTTTTCCTGTTTGATTCCGGCGACGCCTCGCCTTTTTTCATTTTATCAAAAGAGGCAGTATCAGACGATATCCCACAGAAATGTGAAGTTTGTTTCTTTTTCGGAGCTATCCCCTATTGAGTGTTCGCTTGCGCCGATTTCCATATTGAAAAAAGAAGTTTTTTTCATACGAAGAGAGCGCTTCTTACAAAGCCGTCCTGCGGTGCTCCGTTTTGATTGCACCTGCTTGTCCTATTGGTATCGGGAGCTGCAACGCTCGGCGGATGTTGCGGTCGGCATCGGTGAGGAGTACGCGGTTTGCAATGCGGAGGGGGATTTACTGACAGTGAAAGAGACTTCACTGTCGGAGGAGGCTCTGTACCGCTGTCTCCCTGCACTTTTGGAACACTTCGATTGTCGAAAGGCAAAGCTTTTCTTTTCGTCGGCGGAGAGTTCCTCCGACCCTGCCGTTATCCCTTACGGAATGCTTCGGCGGTTGCCCGCATTCCCTGCTTCACTTAACACAATCCGACCCTACATGGGGTTGATGATGGATTGATAATTTATACAGAAAGGCGGTTGTGTGCCTAAAAGCACGCATGAGCAGATGATGATTTACCTTTTTCTTGCACCCGGATTCGAAGAAGTGGAGGCGCTGACTCCTGCAGACTACCTCAGACGTTGTGAGCTGGAGCTGAAGCTGGTCGGCGTCGGCGGAAAATGTATTACCGGTGCACACGGCATTTCCGTGACCTGTGACACAACAACAGAGGAGCTTGCCGCTACGCCGCTTCCCGATATGATTATTTTGCCGGGCGGTATGCCGGGGACGCTGAATTTGGAGCGCTCCGAAGCGGTTACGCAGATGGTTACCGCCTGCGGACAGGCAGGCAAAATAATCGCCGCGATCTGTGCGGCTCCCTCAATATTGGGACATATGGGATTGCTAAACGGCAAGCGCGCCGTTTGCTTCCCCGGCTTTGAACAGGAGCTTATCGGCGCAGAGCTTGCCGCCGAGCCGGTCGTGACTGACGGCAATATCATTACCGCAAAGGGCGCCGGTGTGGCAAATCAATTTGCCTTTGCATTGGTTCGCGCCCTGCTCGGACAGGAACGTGCAAATTCATTAAAGGCGGCTCTGCAATGGCAATAACCGATATCCGTATTCTGAAAAAAGAGCTGCGAGAGGAATGCAAAAGGCTTCGTCGGGAGATGCCCCTTTCGCAAAAGGCAAAAAAGGATGAAATGATTTTTCAGCGGCTGATTGCCCTGCCCGAGGTCAAAAAGGCAAGCTTGATATTGACCTACGTTTCCACCCCGATAGAGGTCTCTACCTTTCGCTTGATTGAAGCCATGCTGCGGGCGGGCAAAACGGTTGCCGCTCCTCGCTGTGCCGACGGTATCGTCGCGATGGATTTTTATCAAATCCGCTCTCTCAAGGATTTAGAGGCGGCAACCTTTTCGGTGCTTGAGCCGAAGCTTGACATCTGCAAAAAGGTCACCGACTTTTCAAATTCGATTTGCATTATTCCGGGGCTGTCCTTTGATTTAACGGGATACCGACTCGGTTACGGAAAAGGATATTATGACCGCTTTCTCAACCATTATCACGGAACCAACATCGGGATTTGTTATAACTGCTGTATCCGAAATGAGCTTCCGCACGGGCGATTTGATGTCGCCGCGTCAATCCTTGTGACCGAGAAATTTGTCAAGCGCATTCCGACGTCGAAAGAATATACGCCCCGCAAAAAAAGAAGCTCCCGATAAGGAGCTTCTCAGCTTGGAGCCGTGGGATTTACTCACAGCTTTATAGGTACATTTCTTAACAGCAACCACAGCCGTTATTGTTGTTGCTGCAGCCGCAACCGTTATTGTTTCCGCAACCGCCGCAGCAAACCAACAATAAAATAATGATAATAATCCAACTGCAATTACCGCCAAATCCATTCGAACACATAACTGTCACCTCTGATTTATATTACCGAAAAGCGTTGACTTTTATCGGTTTGTATATTGTATGACAGCGTTCCGCTTATGGTGACAGAAAAATATTTCCTCGCAAAACAGCCGTAAAAAACAAACCCTTGAAAGGAATGGTGACCCACATGGAGAATCACAACACCGATGAAATCAACCGCTCTCAGCAGGCTGAGGAGGCTAATTCCGAGCCTCGCTTTGTCCTCAACCTCAGTGAGGAGGAGCTGGACAATGCTGCGGTATTAGAGGAGCCATTACATACCGACGAAGCAAATCCCGCTCCGAAAAAGAAAAAGAAGAAGAAAAAAAGCTCGGCACAAAGGGTGATATTTTACACGGCGCTGGTTATCTCCCTATCCATCCTGTTTGCGGTGCTGATTATGCTTGCCGCCAACGACATCTTCGCTTTCAGCAAGACCAACATGGATGTCCAAATCGAGATTCCGAAAAACAGCAGCACCAAGCAGATTGCCGCAATTTTAAAGAAAAACGAGATTATCAACTATTCCACCCTGTTCCGCTTTGTCTCCAAGACCAGCGGTACCGACGGGAAATATAACTACGGGCTTTATACCCTCAATCCCTCGATGAGCTATGAGCAGCTGATGGACGAGCTGCAAAAGGATGCTCCCAAAAAGGACGTTGTCACCGTCACCATCAAGGAGGGGATGACAATGCGGGAAATTGCCGCCGACCTGGAGGAGCAAGGCATTTGCAAGGCGACCGATTTCATCAATACCGCCAACCGCGTCACCTTCGGCTACAGCTTTGAAAGCTATGTTGTGACCAACGAGCCGCTGAAATACTTCAAGATGGAGGGGTACATTTTCCCCGATACCTATGACTTCTTCCTGGAGGAATCGGCAGAATCGGTCTGCAAAAAGATTTTCAAAAACTTCAACAGTAAGATTACCAATGCGCATTGGGGCAGAATGAGAGAGATGGACCTCTCTTTGGAGGAGACCTTGACCCTTGCTTCCTTGATTCAGGCGGAATCGGGACAAAGTCAGCAGATGAGAAAGGTTTCTTCGGTATTCTGGAATCGTCTGGATACGCCCTCTCAGTTCCCCAATCTCCAATCCGATGTCACCATCAACTATGTGGAAAAGAACATCAAGCCCTTTGACAAAACCAAAAATCAGAATATGTACGATGCATATAACACCTATAAACGGCAAGGGCTGCCGGTCGCACCGATCTGCAATCCGGGCATGGAAGCAATCGAAGCGGCGCTTTACCCCGAGGACACTAAGTATTTTTATTTTCTGACCGACAAGGATGGCAACTTCTATTATGCGAAAACCTTAAAAGAGCACAATCAAAATCGGAAGAAGGCGGGTCTCTAACACAAAGAAAATGCACTGCATTCTCTTTGTGTTGACACCTCTCGCTTGCGGCAAACCCGCCGCCGCATTGCCGCTTTGGCGGCAACCGCTCGAGGTGCCTGTGCCTAGTGGCAGCTTCCCCTTCTCACCCGCACTGCATTCTCTTTGTGTTGACACCTCTTACTTATATCTATTACTTTGATACCCCGAGTGCAATCACATACTGCGCTTTCAGAAAGGATTTGCTTCTATTGTCCACTTTGATAAAACCCGAGGTCCTTGCTCCGGCAGGTGACCGTGAACGCCTAAATGCCGCCGTTCAATACGGTGCCGATGCCGTTTATCTCGGCGCAAATCAATTCGGTATGCGGGCAGGCGCACCGAATTTCAGCTATGAAGAATTACAGGATGCCGTCGCTTTTGCGCACAGCCACGGTGTTAAGGTGTTTTTAACCTGCAACACCCTGCCGCGCAATCGGGAAATGGCAGAGCTTCCCGCATTTTTGAGGGAGGTATCCGCCTGCGGCATTGACGCGCTGATTGCCACCGATATCGGCGTGCTGTCGGTTATTAAAAAGGTGCTCCCCGATATGGAGGTTCACATCTCCACCCAGGCGGGCATTGTCAACTACCTGACTGCCGATACCTTTTACCAAATGGGCGCCAAGCGCGTTGTTCTCGCGCGGGAACTATCGTTGGAGGAGATTGCCGAAATTCGCGACAAAACCTCTCCCGACCTTGACATTGAGGTTTTCGTGCACGGTGCCATGTGCGTTTCGGTATCGGGACGTTGCCTATTATCCAACTACCTGACCGCAAGGGATGCCAACCGCGGCGAATGTGCACAGCCCTGCCGATGGGCATATCATCTGGTGGAGGAGAAGCGCCCGAATCAGTTTTTCCCCATCTTTGAGGACGAAAAAGGCACACACATTCTGAACGCCAAGGACCTATGTATGCTCGAGCATATTGACAAGCTGGTTAAGGCAGGGGTTACCAGCCTGAAAATAGAGGGGCGCGCCAAATCCTCCTATTATGTTTCGGTGTTAACCAATGCCTATCGCTGTGCGGTAGACAGCTTTATGCGCGACCCCGACCATTATCAACCGGAGCAGTGGATTCTCGACGAGGTTACCAAGGTCAGTCACCGCCAATATTCCACCGGCTTCTTTTTCGGACCACCCGAAAACGGACAATATTATCTCAATGGCGGATATCTGCGCAATTATGATGTCGTTGCAACCGCCGAGGCTTATCGGGACGGCTTTTTGACCGTCACCCAGAAGAACAAATTCTCGGTCGGTGAGCTGTTGGAGGTGCTGGAACCGTCAAAGCCGCCCTTTTCTCTGCAGGTGGAATCCATTTTGGAGGAAAGCGGCGAATCGGTCGAAGCCGCCTGTCATCCTCTGATGCAGGTTAAAATTCCCTGTTCTCGCCAAGTGGTTCCGGGCAGTATTTTGCGGCGACAAGCCGAAGATTAAGTCAACCGAACGATTTCGACATCATCCCCAAAGCAAAGGAGGAGCCTTATGCAGCTCAATATACCCGAATATGCCCTGCGTGCCATCCGCGTGCTGGAAAACGCAGGATTTTCCGCCTATTTTGTAGGGGGCTGTGTTCGCGACAGCCTGCTCGGCAAGACGCCGACCGATTGGGATATCACCACCGATGCACTGCCGGAGCAGGTAAAGGCGGCATTTTGCGGATACACGGTGGCGGATACCGGCTTAAAGCATGGCACTGTCACGGTGGTGTCCGACTACCATCATCTGGAAATTACCACCTATCGCATTGACGGCGGCTACTCGGATTCCCGTCGTCCCGACAGCGTCAGCTTTACCACCGACCTCCATGAGGATTTGAAGCGGCGGGACTTTACCGTCAATGCCATGGCGTATCATCCCGAGCGGGGATTGACAGACGATTGGGGTGGCAGGCAGGATTTAAAGGAAAAAACACTCCGCTGTGTCGGTCTGCCGGAGCAACGGTTTCAAGAGGATGCGTTACGCATTCTCCGCGGCTTGCGATTTGCCTCGGTACTCGGCTTCTCGATTGAGCCGAAAACCGAAGAAGCACTGCTGCAAAGCGGTAATCTGCTGAGTCATGTATCGGGAGAGCGGATTCGTGAGGAGCTTTTAAAGCTGCTTTGCGGCGAAAATGTAAAGCAGGTTCTGCTCACCTATCGCAGTGTGCTCGGTGCGATTTTCCCCGAGCTCACTCCCTCCTTTGACTTCGACCAGCGAAACCCGCACCACTATCTGACCGTTTGGGAGCATACCGTTGAGGCAATCGCCGGCAGTATTCCCTCGGTGCCTGTGCGGCTTGCGTTGCTGTTCCATGACCTGGGTAAGCCTGCCGCTTTCTCCTTGGATGAAAAGGGAATCGGACATTTTTACGGGCACCCCGAAATCAGTGAACAGCTGGCAAGGGATATTCTGCATCGGTTGCGCTTTGACAATGCAACCGTCAATCGGGTCACCGCACTAGTTCGATACCATGACAGCGACATTGCCCCCCAAAGCAAATCAATCAAGCGCTGGCTCAATCGCTTGGGAGAGGAGGGCTTTCGCGAGCTGCTGGCAGTCAAGGTGGCTGACCGCAGTGCGACCACCCATAAATACGAAAATCTCTCGATTTTACAGCTGATTGAAAACATTCTCAACGAAGTCATTGCCCAAAATCAATGCTTTACCGGAGAACAGCTGAAGATAAACGGCAATGACCTTATCGACCTCGGCATTCCGCAGGGAAAAGAGATTGGCAGAATATTGGACGAGCTGCTTTCTCTTGTGATTGACGAAAAGCTGCCGAATCAGCCGACTCTTTTAAAAAATCGTGCCATTGCGCTGTGGAAAAAATAGCACAGCGACACCTGCTATGATAGAAGGAGCTTGCATATGACCGTTGCCGGAATCATTGCGGAATACAATCCGTTTCATAACGGACACCTTTATCAAATCGAACAAACCAAAAGAGCGGGAGCCACTCACATTGTTGCCGTTATGAGCGGCAGCTTTGTGCAACGGGGCGAGCCTGCTCTTTTTTCTAAATGGGAGCGCACCGCCGCCGCACTGAAATGCGGAGTCGATCTGGTTTTGGAGCTGCCTCTGCCCTATGCCATGAGCGCGGCAGAGCGGTTCGGCAACGGCGGAGTAGCGTTGTTGCAGGCACTCGGCTGTGTGGAGCTGCTCTCATTCGGCAGTGAATGCGGCGATTTGGAAAAATTGCGTCGGGTAGCCGATATCTGCCGCAAGCTGCCGCAGAATCCCGACTTCAAGGCACTGCTCAAAAGCGGCTGCTCCTATCCGACCGCAAGGATGCGGGCGGTGGAAGAACAGCTCGGCTCGGAAGCGGCGGCTCTGCTGACTTCCCCCAACAACACGCTGGGAATTGCTTATTTAAATGCCATTGCCGACCGAAAGGCGACCCTCCGCCCCATTACCGTTCCCCGCATCGGCGTGTCACATGATGCTGACGAGGCAATCGGGCATTATGCTAGCGCAAGCCTGCTACGGCAGAAGCTGAAAGCCGGGGAGCCGATTGCCGATTTTTTACCCGATGCCGTCTTTGCCGCCTTACACGGAAAGCCGACCGCCGATCCCGCCAAATTGGAGAGGGTTCTGCTTCAGCAGCTACGTCGGATGTCGGTTTCGGCATTTGCGGAATTGCCCGATGTCACCGAGGGGTTGGAGCATCGGCTGTATCGTGCCGCACGGGAGGCAGTCTCCGTTTCGGACTTTTTGGCACGGGTAAAAACCAAGCGTTATACCCATGCCCGTTTGCGTCGTATCGTCTGGAGCGCCGCTCTGGGACTGAAAAAAAACGATGCTCTCCTGCCGCCCCCCTATCTGAGAGTGCTCGGCTTTACTCCGCGCGGGCGGGAAATCCTCACCTTGGCAAAAAAGACTGCCACACTGCCGTTGGTCTCCTCCTTTTCGGAGGCGGAAGCGATTGCACCGCGTTTTGCCGCCTTGGAACAGGGGGCAACCGACCTTTGGAGCTTGGCGGTATCGCCGCCGCTTCCTTGCGGCACCGATTATACCCGTAAAATTGTTTTATCCGATTTACCGTGACAGAAAGAGAGCTGATTCAAATGACCAGAGAAGAGACCCTGCAAGAGCTGATTACCGAGATGAACCGTTCCGCCGAGGCGTTTGCCAAGCAAAGCGGCGCGATTTCCTGTGAAACCTTTTCGGTGTTTAAAAAAGGGGATCAAGCAGAAAATATCAAGAAGCATTTTGCCGAGCTTACCTACTCGCCCGGCTATGTGCTGCTGTTTCAATATACCGCACACGGCATGGCGGGCATTGTTAACAGCATTCTGGAATGCTATTTGCTGCTTGATCGTTCTCCCGCCTTGCCCTATCCGCTTTCCCATGTTATCGGCTGCTTGGGCGTTTTATCTCCCTCCTTGCTCACCATTCCGTTGATTACCGATGCGCAAACCATGCGGGATGCCTTTGCACAGCAGGCAGCGGTGTTCCTCGACAGACAAGCCGACATCGAAACGCTTTTGACCGATTCCGACAAGGCGGAAGCAGTTCGGCTGAGCTTTTTGGAGGAGGTTGATGCGCTGACCGACGAGAAAATCTCCGAGCTGAGTCCCGAGGATGTTTGGAGTCTGGAGTTTTTCTATACCCTGTACACGCATCGGATGGTTGACACACCCTATCTGCAATATATGCAGGGGAATATCGACAAGGCGCTTGTAAAGCTTGAACGGATGAAATATCAAAGCGGATATGAAAAGGGATTGCTGTCGCTTTTACGAAAAAAAGGGAGCGCCTGTCGGGCAGTGCCGCCCTCGGTGGAAGAAAATCTCCGTCTGAAATATACCAAAAACGGAGCTCCGAAGAATTCGGCTCGGGAATTGTGTGCGCTGTTTCTTTCCTGGATTGCTTTGACTGTGCTTTGGGCGCCCTTTTTCCTTGGCATTTTCTTCCTTTTTTATTATGTGGAGGGGCGCAATGCCGAGCTGGTGCTGGGGCCGATGGCACAGCTTCCCATGATTTTCCTGCCGACCTTTTTGATGGCAATCTGCACCAGCTACTATACCCGCAACTTCGCTTTTCGCCTGCTTTTTAAAAAAGCTTATCAACAGACGCAAAGATTGGACCATATCGAGAACGGACCGGGCAGCGATCGCTTGATGAAGGTGTTTTTGACCTTGATATTGATTTGCGGGATGTTCTTTACCATGCTGCTGGTAAAATGGAATGTCAAGCTGTTGCCGAACGGGATTGTCGACAATTCCTCCTTTTTCTCGCTGAGTGAGACCTATTATCGCTATAACGAGGTGGAAAAGGTACGGTATCAGCCGAATCGACAGATTTCGGGGGAAACGGTTGACATTTCCTCCTATGTAATCGTGTTGAAAGACGGCAAGGAAATCGACCTTTACGATTTCGCAATAGAAGAAACCGGCTATGATGAATTTTTATCTCTGCTTCGGCAGAAAGGGATTCCGATAGAAAAGTAGGCTTAGGCTTTCCCCGAAAGGAGCTTTCATGAGTAACAGTGTTGATAAAAAAATCCGCACCGCCGCGGCAGGTGCGGGACGAAACGGCTTTTCCAAACGGGAGCTGTTAATCAAGGCAAGGCTTTCGGCAAAGGAGCAAAAGGAATTTTCCGCCGCCCTCAAGCGGTTAGAGGAGGTAGGAGAGCTTCTTTGTCACCGTGGTCGCTACTTTGCGGCAAAAAAGCTGGGGCTCCATACCGCGGTTATTACACGGCTGAATAAGACCTTCGGCTTCGCAGTACAGCAAAGCAATGACCAAGAGGTTTTCATCCCGGGAAAGTTTCTGCGCGGAGCATTGCCGGGCGATACGGTACAGCTGCGTTACATTTCCTCCCGTCGGGAGGAGGGCGGCTTAGAGGGTGAGGTCATCCGCATCCTCAAGGAGGGCAGCGGTGAATTTTCGGGTGTGCTGGTAATGGAGGAGGGGCGACTTGCCGTTTTGCCGGACAGCTTCGCCCGATTTCCGATTCCGCTTGTCAGAGGGAAAGCGAGCGGCAAGGTGGGGGATAAGGTTACCGCCCGGGTCGTTTTGCGAGGAACACGGCACGCCGACCATCGTTGTCGGGTGCTGGAAAGCTTCGGTGCGAGCAGCAGTGCCGCCGCCTGCGCCGATGCCGTCTTGACTATCAACGACATTCCGCGGGAATTTTCGGAGGCGGCGCTGGCGCAGGCAGACCGCCTTGCGGCAAGGGGGATTCACCAAAATGAGCTGACCGACCGCTTGGATCTCCGCAGTGAGCGGATTTTCACCATTGACTCTGCCGATTCCAAGGATTTGGACGATGCCGTT
>CAZFQM010000036.1:8390-9868 GCA_964520995.1 uncultured Oscillospiraceae bacterium | reverse complement strand
GGATAGCCCTCACGATGTGCAACGCGAGCCATTGCCAAATACATACCAACCTCGGTACATTCGCCCGTGAAATTCATTTTTAAGCCCTCGATGATTTCGGGGTCTACATCCTTGGCAACGCCGACTCTGTGCTCATCTGCCCAGTTTAAAGCTTCGTTTGCCTGCTCGACAAATTTGGAAGCGGGTGCTTTGCATTGAGGACATTGCTCCGGAGCGGAATCTCCCTCGTGAACATATCCACAGATAGAACATACAAATTTTTTCATAATGATTACTCCTTGCTTTATAATGATATTTTTTAAAAAGCGTAATATAGATTACATCTATAACTATACAACAAAAGTATACATTAGTCAATACCCTATTGTATGAATTTTTTGTTAACAACAAAACGAATGAAAGGCATGAACCTCGGATGAAAACATTATTGGTCGGAATCAATGCAAAATATATTCACAGCAATCTTGCTATCCGCTATCTGCAACGGTATCTGGAAAATCATACGCCATACCGCGCCGAAATTGCCGAGTATACCATCAATCACCGTGTGGAGGCGATTTTGCGGGAAATTTATGAGCAGGCTCCCGACTTGCTCGGCTTTTCCTGTTACATCTGGAATTTTGAGTATGTCAAGGAACTGACAATTGAACTGAGAAAGCTGTTGCCGAATACAATTATTGTTTGGGGTGGTCCGGAGGTCAGCTATCAGAGTGAGCAGTATATCGGAAGCTATGCGGACTATATTGTTTGCTCCGAGGGGGAGCAGGCGTTTGCCGAATTGGTTTGTCGGTTGGAGCAGGGTCAAGCGCCGCAGGAACCTGTGATTCGCGGAGAGGCGGTTGAGATGGATACCATTCCCTTTGTGTATGATGACCTCTCGGATTTGAAAAACCGCATCCTTTACTATGAAAGCTCACGCGGATGTCCTTTTCAATGTCAGTATTGCTTGTCCTCCATTGAAAAAAAGGTTCATTTTCATTCAATGGAGCGGACGCTGTCGGACTTGGATTTCTTTTTGTCTCATCGGGTGATGCAAGTCAAGTTTGTAGACAGAACCTTTAATTGCGATAAAAAGCGAACAAAGGAATTGTGGCGATATTTGTTGGAGCATGATAACGGTGTGACCAATTTCCATTTTGAGATAGCGGGCGAGCTGATTGATGAGGAATGCCTGGCGTTGCTGTCGCAGGCGAGAAAGGGACTTTTTCAGCTGGAAATCGGCGTGCAATCGGTCAACCCGCGTACCCTGCGAGAGATTCATCGAGAGACCGATATGGAACAGCTTTTTCGGGTAGTTCGGCAGATTCGGGAGATGGGGAATATTCATGTCCACCTGGACTTGATTGCGGGACTTCCGTATGAGGATATCGAAAGCTTTGCGCATTCCTTTGATACCGTTTATGCTTTGAAGCCGCACCAATTGCAATTGGGGTTTTTAAAGGTGTTGAAAGGCTCCGGTATTTGCCGAAAGCAGGAGG
>CAZFQM010000036.1:0-8380 GCA_964520995.1 uncultured Oscillospiraceae bacterium | reverse complement strand
GGGCTTGCTCATACCGATAAGCCGCCCTATGAGGTGCTTTATACCGATTGGCTGTCTTATCATGATGTTCTGCGGCTGAAAGCCGTGGAGGATATGGTGGAGCGATATTATAACAGCAATCGCTATCGGCTGTCCTGCGCCTATCTTTGCGGTTTGTTTGATTCTCCGTTTGCTTTTTTCGATGCCTTGGGGCATTATTATCAAGAAAAGAAATATCACCTGGAGGCGGTTTCCGAGGTTGACAGCTATACGGTGCTGTATGAGTTTTTGAAGACGCTGGACAGAGGCGAGCCGGAGCGGCTTAAATGGCTTGCGAAATACGATTTGTATTCCCATAAGAAAGCCAAAAAGTGGCCGGAGTGGATGAACAGTGATGCGGCGGTGCAATATAAGCGGGAGCTTCGGCATTTTTATGAGCAGGAGGAGAATCGCATTCGATTTTTTCCGCAATATGAGGAAACCGATGCCAGAAGGTTGGCAAATTTGCTTCACCTGGAGATTTTTCCCTTTGACCCGGTCAGTGGTGCGCCGCAGCAAACGGCATATCTGTTTTGCTATCAAAATTGCGATGTTTTGGGCAATGCGGAAACAATATCTGTTCCCATGGATATTTTAATTGATTATTGATAGATTTTTTTAAAGTCATGTGGTATAATAACCTTGGAACGTGACCGAAATCAAAGATTTCGAACGTGTTTCAACGTTCGAGCGTTCTCAAGAACATTGAAACGCTGTTCGCTTTGCTGTGCCGGTAGTATGCGTTTGAATAAATGTAGGACAAGTCTCCCGACTTGTCCGTCCCGAATGGCTCAAATCGTGGTGACACATCGCACCTTGTCTTCTCTGACAAAAGGGTGCATATGCCCCCGCAACGCTCGCTTTGCTTCGCAAATGGTATGCGTTTGAATAAAAAGCGAAAGCAGATGCTGATTGTCATAAAGCAAGGCATTGAGAGAAAGGATGATTCGTTTGGATTTTGATTCGTTTTTTGCCGGGATTGAACCGGGAGGCTTAAAGGACATTTATGAGATTAAAATATTGATCTGCTATTTGCTGTATTCGATGAAAGAACCGCTGAGTAAGGACCAGCTGGATACCGTTTTGCAAGGAAATCATTTGGTAAACTATTTCAGCTATTCGACCGCCTATCGGGAGCTGCTGGAGAGTCGGCATATTTCCGAAGCCGAGCGGGATGGGAAAAAGGTACTGTTGCTCAATGAGCTGGGAAAGGATACGGCGATTGCGCTCAAGGCGAATCTTCCGCTGTCTTTGAAAAACAAAGTGGTCTCTGCCGGTATGGAGATTTTATCTGAAATGAAGATGGATAAGGTGCGCCAGGTCGAGGTGGAAAAAATCGATAACGGATACATGGTTCGTTTGGTGATTCATGATGATAATCTGGATTTGCTGGACATCAAATTGTTTGCACCGGATGAGGCGCAGGTGGAGATTATCAAGCAGCAATTTGTCGGCAATACCGTTGATGTGTATCGAGGGATTATTTCCTTGCTTACCAAGGACCGTGTGGGGTTGGAAAAGCTGGCAGAGAAGTTTGATGCATCGAAAACGGGTCGATGATAAGTAGGAGGCATATGCTTATATGGAACAGCAAAATCGGTTTGAAATTCATTTTCACACCAAGGAATCAAGCGGTTGCGGTAAGGTGCCGGCAGCCGAGGGAGTAAAATTGTATCGGGAAAAGGGGTACAGCGGAATCGTGGTTACCGACCATTTTGCCGATTATGGGCAGGATGCCCGCCAAAGGATGGATTGGAACAGCTTTGTGGACCATTTTATGCTGGGATATCTTGCCGCTAAGGCGGAGGGAGATACCTGCGGCATGGCAGTATATCTCGGCATGGAGTTGCGATTTTATGAAAATGCCAATGATTATTTGGTGTTTGGTATTACCGAGGACTTTTTGCGGCAGCATGAATGGCTTTGTGAAAAAAACTTGGCTTCCTTTTTTCAGCTTGCCGTTGCAAATGAGCTGGTTGTTGTGCAAGCACATCCGTTTCGTCCCTACTGTGAGCCGGCAGACCCACAGTATCTGCATGGCGCCGAGATTGAAAACCGCAATATGCGTCACGATTCTCGCAACGCTCTTGCAAAGCAGTGGGCAGAGGAAAATCATCTGTTCCCGACAGTCGGCTCCGATTTCCATGAATATGAGGATCTGGCACTGACGGGAATGGATTTTGACCGAATGCCGACCGATGAGCGAGATGTGGCAAATATGCTCCGCAATCGAGAATATCGGATGTGGAGTCAAAAGTAGGAAAAGAAAAAAGCAAAAGAAAAAACCCGACCGAAAATCAAACGGTCGGGCTTTGTGCTATCTCAGCACAAAAGTAGGAGAGAAGTATGAAAAAGAATATATTAACAAAAACTCCGCCGTAAACGGCATCGCTGTGTAACGCGACCGTGAGCCGAAGCTGCACAAGAGAATTTGTAACCAAGGAGAATGCTTCTTTGGTCAAGAAGCTTTATATGAAATCAGATGTGTGCATATGATGTGTTTTTGGTCTGTTTTCCTGCCGAACCGGTATTCCGATAAGAAACCGATTTGGCTGGTATCGGCTTCTTGTAATGTAGCTCCATTCGGCAGGCAACAGTAGTAAATTTTTGTAAGCTACCTTGTTGTTATGCTTCCATTATAGCGGGAGAATGTGATGATAACATGAATTCATTTTGAAAAATAAGGGAATTTTTATGACACTTTTCAAATAATCAATGAATGAATTATGAGCGGCACTCCGCGGTGACTCTATCGGCGATTTCACGAAAAATCGGACCGGCGGAAAGATTTCCGCTTTCGGCATTTTCGTATAATACGGTAACCACATAGGCTGGGGCTTCGGCGGGAAAGAAGCCGCAAAACCATCCCTGATTGATTTCCTCGTCACCGATGTAGTTCCCGGTTTGCGCGGTAGCCGTTTTCCCGCCTGCCGTGGTATGGAGCGGCTTGGCGTATTGGTTTGCTTTGGTCATGACGCCGTATATCAGAAATTCCTTGATTTTTGCGGCGGTTTCCGATTTCATGGCATTTACCGCGGGACTACTCGGATTGATCTCGGATAGCGCTTTTCCGTCCTCTGTCAGCCCCTCGACCAGCTTTGGAGTCGGTGTTTTCCCGCCGTTGACAATGCTGCACATCATCTGAGTCAGCTGAATTGGGGTTGCCATGAGGAGACCCTGTCCGAAGCTGAAATTCGCAACATCGGCAGGACTTGCCAGCTCCTGAACGGTAGGCAGATAGCCCGCTTGGGAGGAAAAGCCGGGTGCCGGTTCGGCTGCTTTGGAAAAGGAGAGATCCTTTGCCGTTTGATATAGCTTTTCCTTACTCAGCTTTAAGCCGAGCGAGATAAAATAAGGATTGCAGGATTCCGCCATGGCTTGCTTCATGTTTAAAACGCCGTGTCCCTCGTGCTTGTGGCATTTGAAGATTTGCCCGTTTACATTGATTTCTCCGGTACAGCAGTAGCTGAGGGAGGGAGAAATACCACTTTCCAGTGCGGCGACGGCGGTGGAAATCTTAAAGGTAGAGCCGACATTATAGCTTCCGAAGGCGCGGTTGAACATCGGTTGATTTTCTCGGTCTGCCAGATCTTCGGTCAGCGTGTTGGGAGAAAATGCGGGGAAGCAGGCAACTGCTTTGATGCGTCCGTCGGGTGTCATGACAACGATAGCACCCTTGGTAAGCCTTTTTTCTCCTACCTCCTCACAGATTGCTTGGATGCGGCTGTCGAGTGTTAAGACCACGCCGCCGACTGCTTCCGTCTCCAGGCTGATTTTAGGTTGCTTTCCCGGAATGGAGCGACCGAGCGCATCTAAGTAGTAGGTGATTGTCGCTTTTGTACTGTGCTCCTTTAAAAACTCGTTGTAGGCTTTTTCGATTCCGTATCCGCCGTCCAGATTTCCGTTTGTCAGGTGTCCGATGATATGAACGGCAGTTTGCTTGTCGGCATATCTTTTATGGTAGGGAAAGGAATGAAGCTCAACGGTGTCGTTTGGAAGCGGGCGCTCCAATGGAGTGGTGAACAGAACACCCTTTTGCAGTTTTTCCAATACTGCGGAGCGCTTGAGGGTCGGCACGTAGTCCAATAAGAGGTTTGCCGCAGAGGGGGAGGGCAATACCGAGGCGATGTAACCTTTTTCGGTATTCACCATTTTTTGATAATTGCAATCGTAAATTTGACCGCGTGTTTGATAGACGGTCAGCGTTTTGGTGCCCTGTCGATTTGCGGCGGCGGCAAGGCTTTCGGAGCTGCTCAGTGCGTAAAGCCGAAAGAATAAGACTCCCATGATGACCGAAATCAGGCAAAATGCGGATAATATTTTTCGTTTCATTCGGAACGCTCCTCTATGCGGTGAACCAGGCGGTTCAATTCCGCGGAAATTTCGGGATAAGACAATTTTCCGTCGATAACCGATTGCAAAATGTGTGTTAAGGAAGCGGCGGCTTGTCCTTCACCGAGCTGATAGCGTGCTTGGTGCATGATGTAATGATATCGCGGCAGGTAATCATCTCCCCGAACCACCGCACGGTCGATTTGCTTTAAGGCTTCGGAGATGCCCGGGTCGGCGATTTGACTTGTGAATTGCTGTAACAGAGTACTGCTTCGGGTGAGTGGGATTTGATTTAAGAGCGGATTTTCGATCGCGGATAACCGCCGCTTCACGCCGTCGCTTGAGAAGCTCAACCATTTGATGAGCGCAAAAGCCTCTTTTTTGTGAGAAGAATCAATGTTAATACCGATATAGCTTGCATCGAGGATTGCGGTGCCGCCCGGAATGCCGATAAAGGTACCGACAAAGCTGTCGGAATAGATTTCGGCTTGATTTTCGGTGCTTCCGTATAAAAAAGCAATCTTCCCGTCTTGCCATTGCTTCTGTACGGTGTCGGGAGAGAGGCTCGAAAGCTCGGTGCCTTGCTCCTCTCGGAGCTTCTGCGCATAGCGAATTCCGTCACAAAAGCTTTTGCTTTCCAAATCTAAGCCGCTGTTGCCGTAAGCACCCCAAAGTGCGGTGCTTTCCTTTACATAAGGATACCAGAGCGGAATGCGGTAAAAATCGGATAACGGCAGAAGCTGCTTGTCGGAATGCAGTGCCCGGAGATATTGCTCGAATTGCGAAAGAGAAAAGCCGAAGGAGGGTGATGTCGGCAGCTTCTGTCGAAGTAGCGTTTGATTGATAAAATATCCTTCTAAGGAATATCGAAGCGGGACGGCAAAAACATCCCCGTTCATCGTTACTGCTTTGCGAAGTGGGAGCGGCACCTCATTCCATTCGGCATCGGCTTCGATAAAATCGGAGATATCGTACAGGATTGCCTTGTCGGTTAGAGCGGACAGGGAGGGAAAGATGATAATATCGGGCAGCTCGTCGGAATGCTCCGCCAGCTCCAAGTAGGACAGGTAGCTTTGCTTGTCGTTCGAATGCGCGGTCTGCGTGACAACTGTTTTAATTCCGCTTCTTTTTTCGAAGTCGGCGAGCATCTCCTCATCGGAGCGGTTGTTTTGCGGTAACCCCAAACCGATGCCCGAGATTCTGAGCAGGATTTTTTGCATATTGTTCGAAGCGAAGGGCTTGACGTCGGATTTTGTAACCTCTACCCGACATCCGAGCAAGCAGGCAAGAGCGAGACTTGCTGCGCAGATAGTGAGCCATGACAAATATTTTCGCAAGCGGTATTTTCCCTTCCTTTCTGCGTAGATTGGCTGTTTGACGAACTTTAACAACTGATATTATTATGCCGTTTTCTCGGTTACCGCATACCGAAAAAGATGAATTTATATTTTGTTCACAATTATGTCTTGAATGCTTCAAAAATCAGGGGTAATATTAGTATTAGCACTCAGGGGTAAAGAGTGCTAATAAAAAACAAAGAAGAAAAAGCAGTGTTAATTTTGTCATAGGGGGTGGCAAAAAGAGGATGGAGATAGATAGCCGAAAGCAGAAAATATTATCTATCATTATTGATGAGTTTGTAAAATCGGGGGAGCCGGTAGGCTCGAAAACCATTGCCTCGATGTTGGAAAACTCGGTGTCCTCTGCCACGATTCGGAATGATATGGCTGCACTGGAACGGCTGGGCTTGCTGGAACAGCCGCATACCTCTTCGGGAAGAGTGCCTACTCATCTGGGATATCGCTTATATATAGATGAGCTGATGAAACCCGCACCGTTGTCGCAGGATGAAAAGCGGATGATAGACAATATGCTGGGAAGCCATGTGGCTGCGGCGGGGGATGTTGTGGAGCACGCGGTAAAAGCACTGTCCGAGGTAACGGGCTGTGCCGCCGTGAATCATTCCAATGTGCCGAACATTTCGGTGATTTCCCGCGTGGAGGTCATTCCTGCCGGACGTCGTATTTACGCATTACTGGTCATTACGTCCTCCGGAGATGTCAAAAACAAGGTGTGTCGTGTCGAGTTTGACCTGGATTACGAGCAAATTGATTTTATCGTCAAATTCTTGAATCGACATCTGCAGGGAGTAAAGCTGGAGGATCTGAATCAAGCAACGATTCAGAGCTTGGCGGTTGCGTTGGGAAGCTATATGATGACCTTGTCACCGCTACTCTATGCGATTTATGAGCTGACGGGCGAGTTCGCAGAGGGAAAGGTGGATATCAGCGGACAGGAAAAGCTGTTGTCAACCGATTTCAACACCTTGGAGGTAGCGGATTTCCTTTCAAAGAAGGACAGCTTGGCATATGTTTTGGATGAATGCTTCAGTGGCGTGCACGTCTTTTTCGGAAAAGAAAATGACCGCTTTGCGATCTCTAATTCCAGCTTGATATTGTCACAGTATCGGCTGGGCGGAGTAGAGGCGGGGGCGCTGGGAATTATCGGGCCGGTTCGGCTGGATTATGCGAAATTTATTCCTTATATCGAATATTTTTCAGACAGCGTTTCCAAGCTTTTGACAGAGGTTGTCAACCCGGAGGATTATAAGGAGGAACGAAAAATTGGCGGAGAAAAACAAGCAGAATAAGGAAAAAAATAACAATATAGATGAACAAGAGGCTCCGGTAACGGAGCAGGAAAGTGCTTCGGCGGAAGCCGCAGAGGAACAAGCGGTTGAGCAGGAAACAGCGGAAGTGTCCGAGGTAGACAAGCTGAAAGAAGAGCTTGCGAATATGAATGAGAATTATCTGCGGCAGGTCGCGGAGTTCGATAATTTCCGCAAGCGCACCGCCAAGGAAAAGCAGGATACTTATTCCTACGCACTGATGAATTGCATCACCGAATTTTTGCCGGTTATGGATAATTTCGAGCGTGCTCTTGCCTGCGAAACACAAGATGTGGAATATAAAAAAGGAATTGAGATGATTTATAATCAGCTGCAAGAAATGCTCCAGAAGCTGGGTGTTTCCGAAATTGAAGCAGAGGGGAAGCCCTTTGACCCGATTGTGCATAATGCGGTAAGTCAAAAAGAGGATGAAAACTTCGGCGAAAATATCGTGTGCCAGGTATTCCAAAAAGGATATAAGCTGGGCGACAAGGTGATTCGTCATGCACTGGTTGTAGTAGCTAATCCGTAAGGACCGGCTTAAAGTATAAGTAATTTAATTTGGAGGAATATATTATGGGTAAAATTATCGGTATTGACTTAGGTACAACAAACTCTTGCGTTGCTGTCATGGAGGGCGGCGAAGCAGTTGTTATTGCAAATGCGGAGGGAGCGAGAACCACTCCGTCGGTGGTTGCATATTCCAAAACCGGAGAAAGAATGGTCGGTCAGGTTGCAAAGCGTCAGGCAATCACCAACCCCGACAGAACGGTAAGCTCTATCAAACGTCATATGGGTTCGGATTACAGAGTAACCATTGATGATAAAGCGTATACCGCACAGGAAATTTCGGCAATGGTTTTGATGAAGCTCAAAGCGGATGCCGAAGCATATTTGGGCGAAAAAGTAACCGATGCGGTTATTACCGTTCCGGCTTACTTCTCGGATGCACAAAGACAGGCTACCAAAGATGCGGGAACCATCGCGGGCTTGAATGTACAGCGTATCATCAATGAGCCGACAGCCGCTGCTTTGGCATACGGTGTGGATAAAGAAGACGACCAAAAGGTTATGGTTTATGACCTCGGCGGCGGTACCTTTGACGTTTCGGTTATCGAGATGGGTGACGGCGTGCAGCAGGTTTTGGCTACCGCAGGTAACAACCGTTTGGGCGGAGATGATTTCGACCAGAGAATTATCAACTGGATGGTAGATGAGTTCAAAAAGGACAGCGGCGTTGATCTGCAATCGGATAAAATGGCAATGCAGCGTTTGAAAGAAGCGGCGGAAAAAGCGAAGATTGAACTGTCCGGCATGACAAGCTCTGCAATCAACCTGCCTTATATCACCGCAGATGCAACC
>CAZFQM010000035.1:0-9890 GCA_964520995.1 uncultured Oscillospiraceae bacterium | reverse complement strand
TTTTATTTCATGTTGTTCGATTTTAACCAACTCCTTTCGGCAGGCAGGGGATAAATCCCCTGCAACCTAATTCGCGGCAGGGGATAATCCCCTGCACCTTAATTCGCGAATCGAGTGAATACAAATGAATAGCTTTCCACCCGCGGTTATAGTGATTTATATTTTCTCAATCAAAAATTTTCTTTGGCTCCCTTACTTTAGCCGAACCGGAAGCACCAAGAATAAAAAGTCATCGCCGCTAATCGGTACAATTTTCATCGGAGAAAGCGGACCGTTCAGCTCGATTAAAACCTCATCACATTCGCTCGCCTTTAATGCATCGGTCATGAACTTGTTGTTAAAGCCGATTGTCACATCCTCACCGTCGATTTCAGCCGATAAATTGTCATTGACCTTGCCGATGGTGGTAACACAGGAAACATTCACATTGTTGTCCACAAATGCGCATTTAATATGACTTTTTACCTTGTCGGTAATGATGATAGAGGCACGCTCAATGGATTTAATAAATTCTCTGGTGGAGATTTTGACGGTGGTTTTCTTTTCGGGCGGAATTGCCGCCTTGTAATCTAAGAATTCTCCCTCCAGTAAACGAGATACCACCGAATAGCCGCAAACGCTGAAAATAATATGCTTTTTGCTGACATTGAATTCGATGGTTTCCTCATCCTCTTCGCCCACCAATCTGGCAAGCAGCTTTTGAATCTCGGATAAGGTCTTTCCGGGCACGACAAAGTAAAAATGTCCGTCTACCTTGACCTGTTCCTTTCTCATTGCCAATCTGCAACCGTCTACCGATACCATGTTGAGTCGGTTGTCCGAAATATCGAAGAGTGTTCCGGTAGTAATCGGCACCTGGTCTGATACCGCGACCGCAAAAATGGTCTGAGAAATCATATTCCGCAGTAAGCCTACCGGGAGAGAAAATTTATTTTCGTCGGCAATGGTCGGCATTTCGGGATATTCCTTTGCATCAATACCCAAAATGGTGAATTCGGAAGTACTGCCGTTTATGACGGTCAGATTCTTTTCATCGGTGGAAAAGCCGATGTCTCCCTCTGCCGACTTGTTGAGAATGTCGGCAAGCAATCTTGCCGGCAGGATGATACTGCCGTCCTCTTTTCCCTCAATCGGAATTACCTTTGTAATACCAAGCTCAAGGTTGTATCCGGTAAGGGAAAGATTGTTTCCGTTGCATTGCAGTAAAATTCCCTCCAGAGCAGACAGAGCGGACTTAGAAGAAACCGCAGGAGATACGTTGTTTACCGCTTCCGCAAGGATCGAACGATTACAGGTAAATTTCATAATTTTAATTCCTTTCTGTGATAACTCCCACTGCTTGATTCGGGTTTTTCACTTTTTTCTCCGCTTCTTCTCGATGAAAACGGAAAAAGGAAGAATTTTGCGGATATAAATAACATAATATAATTATTTATGTAGTAGTAATAGTAGTGGGGCAGAAAATGTGAGAAACTCCGAAAAATGCCCGAACCAAGCTGTTTTCCTAAAAGTGGAAAAGAAAATGAAATTTGTGGATAAATTTCGGAAAATGTGAAAAACTTTTTTTTTTGAACAGCGGTGTGGAAAACTTTGTGGGGAATGTTGAAAACTATGTTTAATTTGTGGAAATCATCTTTGATGATCCATTCCCCGAATATTCTTAATGATATCGTCGATAATTTCTTTGGTATGCTCTTCGGTTTTGATTGCTTTTTCCATCTGTTGTACCGAATAAACAATGGTAGAATGGTCTCTGCCGCTGAATTCCTTGCCGATTGCCTCCAAAGACATCTGAGTGATTTCTCTGATGCAGTAAATTGCCGCCTGTCTGGCTGCGGGGATGGGAGCGGTTCTTTTTTTGGAGCGAATATCGTCGGCAGATACATTGTAGGTTTTCGCTACCTCGTCAACGATTCGTTCAACCGTGACCGGAACCGGGCGATTGTCATTGAGGATATCTCGGATGACATTTTGCGCGACGGCAATAGACGGCGGGGAACCGGTGAACAGCTTGTACGCTTTGATTTTTTTGATGGCACCCTCCAATTGACGGATATTGTCCTTGAGGCGAAGTGCGATATATTCGGTGACATCATCGGGAATTTCGATATTCAAAAGCTCTGCCTTGCGGCGAATGATTGCAACTCTTGTTTCAAAGTCCGGCGGTGAAATGTCGATGAGCAAACCGCTTTCGAAACGGGTGCGAAGTCGCTCTTCCAAGGTTTTGATGTCTTTTGGCGGACGGTCGGAGGTCAGGATAATCTGTTTTCCGAGGGAGTGAAGCTCATTAAAGGTATGGAAAAATTCCTCCTGCGTACGCTCCTTTCCCGAAAGAAATTGAATGTCATCGATTAAGAGAATATCCGCGTGGCGATATTTGTTTTGAAATTCGCCGGTTGTTTTTTTCTCAATCGCGGTTAGGAATTCATTGGTGAAATTTTCGCTGGAGATATAGAGGATGTTAATATTCGGGGTATTCAGCTTGCTTTCATGGATAATCGCCATCAACAGGTGAGTTTTTCCCAAGCCGCTCGGTCCGTAGATAAACAACGGATTGTAGATTTTGTTTTTCTGTTTTTGAGCAACCGCCTTACAAGCAGCATAGGCAAATTCATTAGAGCTGCCGACGATAAAGGTGTCGAAAGTAAATTCGTAATTTGCCTTTTCGTAGGTTTTTTTCAGCTCCTCTACATTTTCGGGTTCTTTTAAGAATTTATCCAGATTCGGCGCATCCTCCGGCGGAGTTTCCTTAATGTCTCTTAAAAGGTCCAGCTCGGGAGTAATGTCATTTTCACAGATGATTTTGACATCGACATCAAAGCCGAATACCTTGGTAAAGGCTTCCTTCAATCTGCCGATGTATTGCTTTTCGATAATCTGCTTGGAGTAGCTTTCCTTTACCAGCAGGATGGCAGTATTGTCATCCATGCGGTAAGGCTCGATGGGACTTATCCAGCATTTGTATGCGATTTCATTCAGATCTTCCTTGCAGCATTCCTTCACAAGGCTGAATACCTGCATAAACGATTCCATAGATGTTTTGATTCCTCCGAAATAAAGAAGATAGAGCGAAAAAATTTAATAGGCAATCATTTCCGCCGTAAGGCTTTTTGCGGCGGAAAAAGGAAAAGGAAAGATAACATCGCATTTTTGCGATTTTTTGCCTTGTTTTGTAAAAAATAAAGATATTTTCGCTTTGCCTTTCATTATAACAGATTCGGAAAAAATTTTCAATATTTTTGAAAAAAAGAATATCTCTGATTCTCCCAAAAATATGGCTTATTTTCATTTTACCCTCTTTTTAGAGGGGGGACACCTTTTCATTTTTCTTTTCGATTTAGGGCATTTTTCGGGAAAATCGGATTCTTTGTGAAATAAGGCATAAAATGGATTTTCTTTTTTGCCCGTCGTAAAAAAATCCTTTCGGGAAGAAAATCATAAAATTTTTTCGATTTTTATTGACAACTGCCCATTTTATAAGCTATACTATTAAATTGAACGGTTTCGCCTATTTTTTGGAGGAACCGGACCGGTTAAATATTTGTATGCTTTCCTGAAAGAATTAGCCCTGATAAGCTGTCGGCGTTTTTTGATGGAAGCACTTTTACAAAGCGTTGTCGCTTCCTTTTCGAGAAAAGCGAATCGGCATCTGCTTGCATCGGGTTTATCACCGAAAAAAAGTTACTTTTGTTCTGTCCTCGATTGATATTGAATGTGACAGCGGTGGCTTTCTTTCTTACCGAAATAAACCAACTATTTCCTACCGGTTTGATTTTGTTGATTTGAAAGGGGGTTTTCTTATGAAAAGAACCTATCAGCCAAAGAAATTACAGAGAAAAAAAGTACACGGTTTTCGCAAAAGAATGGCAACGGCAAACGGCCGTAAGGTTTTAGCGCGCAGACGTGCAAGAGGAAGAGCAAGATTATCTCACTAAAATCTTTTTCTTTTTCATGTTGTTGTACCGGATAACATTCAGCGTTTTTCCGGTACAGCATTTTCTCGTCTTGTCTTTTTCAAAGTCAAGGCATTTTTTTATTCGAAAAAAGTTATTATACAGCTATGATCATAAAAAGGTGGTGACGCGGGCATCGATGGAGTTTTTTCGTATTTCGAAAAAACGAAGTCCTGCTCCTTTTCGTGAAGCCGATTACGCTTAAGCTTAATAAGGAGTATAAACGCGCCTATTACCGAGGCAGCTACAAGGCAAATGCGTTACTTGTAACCTATGTGATAAAAAATAACCGTCATGTGATTCGTTACGGAATTACTACCGGAAAGAAAATCGGAAATGCAGTCAAGCGAAATCGTGCCAGACGAATAATCCGCGCTGCCTTTATGCAGCTTTCGGCGGAATTTCCGTTTTCGGATTTTTCCGATGGATTGGACTTTGTATTTGTGGCAAGGGACAAAACACCGGAGGTAAAATCGACCGATATTTATAAAGCAATGAAATATCAGGTTTCGCACCTTTTGTCAAAGCAAAAATAAAATGACGAAAATATTTTTCGGAGGCTTTGTGGGGTGAGGGTATGCTTGCCGAGCATTCGAAACGGGAAGCTGAGAAATCAAAAAAGGCTTTATCGGCTTGTCGAAAGAGAAAAAGAAGAATATCCTTTCGTTCCGTTCCCGAGAAAAAGAAAGAAATTCGCGTGGTGGGAAGTGTGTTAACACAGGATGACAGTGCGCGAATGGGGTCCGGGTATCATACCCGGTGGAATCCGCTTTGGTGGTTGGCAATGGGGAGCATTCGGTTTTATCGTAAATTTCTCTCCCCGCTGAAAGAACCCTGCTGTCGTTTTTTGCCGACCTGCTCCGAATATGCGTTGGAAGCCTTTCGCAGACACGGTTTTTTTAAAGGCTTGCTTCTTTCTGTTCGAAGAATATTCAGATGTAACCCTTTCGGAAAGGGTGGATTTGATCCGGTACCGTCTGATTTTCATATATTAAAAAAGAAAAAGTAATTTACCCTGCTTTTGTCGGTTGTTCCTATTGCAGAACAGCGAAAACAGCGTAAGATGCGGTTGTTTCTTCTTATTACTTCTTCCTGTCGATACAGGATGACCGCAGAAAGGAATTTTTATGGGATTTTTAGGTACTCCGCTCGGTTGGATTATGTGGGCAATTTACAGTGTGGTCGGAAATTTTACGATTGCGCTGATTCTGTTTACCATTGTAACAAAGGCACTGTTGTTTCCGCTGTCGATTAAACAGCAAAAAAATACCGCCAGAATGGCTGCTTTTCGTCCGCAACAGGAAGCGTTGATGAAAAAATACGGAAACAATAAGCAAAAATATCAAGAGGAATTGATGAAGCTGTATGAGCAAGAGGGCTATAATCCGATGAGCGGATGCCTGCCGATGCTGATTCAATTTCCGATTTTGTTCGGTTTGATTGACGTTATCTATAAGCCGCTGACCCATATTGCACATCTGTCCTCGGATACCATCGCGAAAATGACCGAGATTGCAAAGGAAGCAGGCGGTATCCTCGGTTCGAACACCTATGCGCAGGAAATAGATATCATCAATGCGTTGAATAACGGCAAGGAAGCTTTGTTTACCGGACAAATCAGTGCCGATGTTATTGAAAAAGCACAGCATATCAATTTGAATTTTCTCGGAATCAATTTGGGTGAGCGTCCGACCTGGGCATTTAATCTGCTGGTTTTGATTCCGCTTCTGTCGGGTCTTACCTCCTTGCTTGTTTCCATCTATTCCATGCGTGTCAATAGGGCGGCACAGGGTGAACAATCGGGTGCAGGCGCCATGAAGGGTATGATGTATATTATGCCGCTCTTCTCGGTATTCTTTGCATTCCAGGTTCCTGCCGGTGTCGGCTTCTACTGGATTGTTTCCAACCTGCTTTCCGGCTTGCAGACTTTCCTGCTCAATAAAATTTGGAGTCCCGCAAAGGTTGCCGCAAAGATAGAGGCTGATCGTGCCGCGGGCAAAATCAAAAAGAAAAAGCCCTCTAAATTCCAGGAAGCTATGAAAGCCGCGCAGGCACAGCAGGCAGGACAGGCGGTTAATAAAAATGCGCCGGTTCCCACCAAGCCGACCGAGGAAGAAATTGCCGCGGGACTTTCTCAAAAGGAGATCAATCGCCGCAGACTTGCCGCCGCAAGAAAGCGTGATGCCGAAAAGTACGGTGAGGAATACGTTGAAGTCACCGATGATGATTTAAAATAAAAGAAACAGAGAAAGGAAAAATCGCTATGATTAGAGAAGCAATTGTCGTTGATAATGATTTGGATGTCGCAATTGAAAAAGGATGCGCAGAGCTGGGAATTGCACGAGAGGATTGTAATGTAGAGGTACTGGAGCGTGCAAAAAAAGGTTTGTTCGGCAAAATCAAGAGCGGAGCAAAGGTACGTGTTTATGTAGAGGAAGAGGAATCCAAGCTGATGCTGGCAAAGCTTTATTTGATGGAGGTTTTGGAGCAGCTCGGAATTGAAAATGCAAGCCTTTCGGTAGAGGAAAATAAGGATTTTGCCGTAATCAATATTGAGGGAGACAATTTGGGTACCATTATCGGTCGCCGCGGCGAAACGCTGGATGCGCTGCAATATCTGACCTCACTTGTTTGCAATCGTGCAAAGGGCGATTATTATAAGATTACTTTGGATTGCTGCAATTATCGGAACAAAAGAGAAGAAACATTGCGCGAGCTTGCATTGAAAATTTCGAAGCAGGTTATCAAAACCGGTCGAAATTCGGTTTTGGAGCCGATGAATCCTTATGAGAGAAGAATCATTCATGCGGTTATTTCCGAGATTGAGGGCGTCAGCTCCAAATCGGTAGGAGAGGATCCGAATCGCAAGGTCATTATTATGAGCACCAATGCGAAAAGATCAAATCAAGGTCGCGGAGGCAAAGGCGGTCGCGGACGAGATGACCACAATCGTCGTCGGAGAGAAAACGACAGAGTGGCAGAGCCGAGTGAGGAAAAAACCGAACATATTTCGGATGAGGAATATTTAAAGATGCTGGGCGACGGCGCACTGTATTCCAAAATTGAATTATAAAGAAAAAACGGCGCCCAAGGCATTTTGCTTTGGGCGTCAAGCATAATATTCGGGCAGAAAATCATTTTCCGCTCGGAAAGGTAGGTAATATCATGAGTAAAACCATTGCTGCAATTGCAACGCCTCATGCCATTGGGGGAATTTCGGCTATTCGCGTTTCGGGCGAAGAGGCGATTACCGTTTGTGACCGCTGCTTTCGGGCAGCCTCGGGGCAACCTCTTTCCTCCCTTTCCGGATATCATGCGGCATATGGCAAGGTCATTGACGGGGATTGCCTGGTTGATGAAGCAGTTGCTTTGGTTTTTCGTGCGCCGAAAAGCTATACCGGCGAAGATATTGTGGAAATTTCCTGTCACGGGGGTATCTATATTACACAGGAGGTTTTGCGGGTATTACTGAAAAACGGTGCTACTCCTGCCGAGCCGGGGGAATTTACCAAGCGTGCCTTTTTGAACGGTAAGCTTTCTCTGACACAAGCAGAAGCTGTTATGGATGTCATTGCTTCTCAGGGAAAACAGACGGCACAAGCCGCACTTGCCGGAATGGAGGGAAATTTATATCGGAAAATTACCGAGATAAAGGATTCACTCCGTTCGATTGCGGGGCACCTTTCCGCTTGGGCGGATTACCCGGAGGAGGAAATTCCGGTGGTGGAGCATGATCGGCTGCTTTCCTCTTTACAAGAGGCGGAGCAAGCGGTGAAAGAACTGTTGGAACGCTTTGACCGCGGCAGATTGATTCGTGCCGGAATCAATACCGTAATTGTTGGCAAGCCGAACGTCGGAAAATCAACCTTGATGAACCTATTAACCGGTTATCAGCGCTCTATCGTTACCGAAATTGCGGGAACGACTCGTGATGTCATTGAGGATACCGTCAATATCGGCGGCGTTGTTTTGAATCTTGCGGATACCGCGGGAATTCATCAGACCGATGACCCGATTGAACAGGCGGGCGTTGCACTTTCGGTGCAACGGCTGAAAACAGCCGATTTGGTTTTGGCTCTTTTCGATTGCTCCTCTGCCTTGACTGAGGAGGATTTCACTTTCATAGATCAGCTTGCAGAGCAGAATGTAATTGCGGTAGTAAATAAAACCGATCTGACACCGCAGATGGAAACAGAAAAATTAAAGAAATATTTTAAACATATAGTATATATTAGTGCTAAAAATTCAGAGGGTATAAACGATTTAAACGAAGCTATCATTGATTTGTTGAAAATTTCGGATTTCGACCCCTTTGCGCCGATGTTGATCAATGAGCGGCAACGCGCGGCGGCAGAGCAGGCTGCCACCTATCTGTCGGAGGCAGTTTCGGGCTTGTCGGTTGGATTTACCCTGGATGCAGTGACAATCTCGATTGAATCGGCGATAGAGGGCTTGCTGGCGTTGACGGGAGAGCGTGTGACCGATCGAGTGGTAGACGAGGTGTTTTCTCATTTTTGCGTCGGAAAGTAAATTTTTTCGGTTGTGGTAAAAGGGTTTCCCTTGGTCAAAAAACGATGATACTTTACTGAATCCGTATGACCGATAACAGCGGGACAGGAAATTTAGGGTAGGTGTAGATGATGATGAGTTATGAAATGGAAGCATTTGACGTAGCGGTGGTAGGCGCCGGTCATGCAGGCTGTGAGGCGGCATTGGCGGCTGCTCGCTTAGGCTTGAAAACGGTATTGTTCACGATTTCCTTAGACGGAATCGCAAACCTTCCCTGCAATCCCTCTATCGGCGGTACCGCAAAAGGGCATCTTGTCCGTGAGGTGGATGCGCTGGGTGGTGAAATGGGACGTGCTGCCGACAAGACTTTTTTACAAAGCCGTATTCTGAACAGAGGAAAAGGTCCTGCAGTACACAGCTTGCGGGTGCAAACCGATCGGGTAAAATATCATAATTTAATGAAAAAAGTGCTGGAGGAGCAGGAGGGGCTTTCAATTAAGCAGGCGGAAATTGTTGACATCCGCACCGATGAAAACGATCACGTGGTCGGTGTGGTTACCAAGCTGGGCGCTTTTTATCCGGTTTCGGCGGCGATTCTTTCCTGTGGCACATATCTTAACGGACTAATCCATGTCGGCAGTGTGCATTACGAAAGCGGTCCCGACGGAACTATCCCCGCCAAGGGCTTAACGGAAAGCTTGGAGCGTCTCGGCATTGAAATGCGCCGCTTTAAAACGGGTACGCCCTCCCGCGTACATCGCAGAAGCATTGACTTTTCTCAGTTGGAGGAGCAGGAGGGGGATGAAGAGATTGTTCCTTTTTCCTTTGAGACAACTGAGGAGCTTCATAATCGGGTGAAATGCCATATTGCCTATACCAATGCGCAAACGCATCAAATTATTCGGGATAATCTGCATCGATCTCCGCTATACGGTGGGCTAATCGAGGGCGTCGGTCCACGCTATTGTCCCAGCATTGAGGATAAAGTGGTTCGCTTTGCGGATAAGGAACGGCACCAGCTATTTATCGAGCCGATGGGCTTAGATACCGATGAGATGTATTTGCAGGGAATGTCCTCCAGTCTTCCCGAGGATGTGCAGCTTGCATTTTTACACACCATTAAAGGCTTGGAAAATGCCGAAATCATGCGGAACGCATATGCAATCGAATATGATTGTTGTAATCCGCAGCAGCTTTTGCCGACCTTGGAGTTTAAACAGATTAAGGGACTTTACGGCGCAGGTCAGTTTAATGGAACCTCCGGTTATGAAGAGGCTGCGGCGCAGGGTTTAGTTGCGGGAATCAATGCCGCACTTGCCATAAAAGGGAAGCCCCCGATGATTCTTGACCGCGCAAGCTCCTATATCGGTACCTTGATTGACGATATTGTTACCAAGGGCTGCTCCGACCCTTATCGGATGATGACCT
>CAZFQM010000034.1:0-9996 GCA_964520995.1 uncultured Oscillospiraceae bacterium | reverse complement strand
ACAGAGCCTTCGGATACTTTTAGTATACTGCGGGCGACTACATGACATGGGATTTGTTCCGCTTGCTCTACCCGAATGCGGGCTTCTTTAACTTCAAGTATATCACCGGCGTGAACGTTCAGCCACCCGAGGAAATGCATCAGGTCAACACTCCTTACGGAGATACCCATGATGTCCTGTTGCAAAACGCATCACAAAAGGTGCTCAACAGCTATCCCTGTTTGGTATTGGGCGGCGACATCAACCTTTCCGCTGCCGAAGCAAAGCGGTATGTCGAGTATGTGAAGCAGGGCGGCACCTTGATTCTGAACACGGCATATCTGTCCTACTTCTCCGATTATAAGAGCAGCTATAAGGGCGGTACCCGTCAGGATATCAAGGACGGCAAGGGAACCGTGATTGTCTATGGACCCGACTACAGCGTGACCAACCTCGACAGTATTCTGCGGGAGCAGCTGGCAAAGCTTGTTCCGTTCAGCTTCTCAAAGGACGTCGAATATCTGGTCAATGTCAAAAACGGCAGCTTGATTGTGACGGTCATCAATAACACCGGCGTGACCAAGGAGCCGAACAAAAAGGAAGTCGTTGACAGCTCCAAGAGCATCAATCTGACGGTGAAATATACCGGCAAGCTGGCGGTGCAAAAGGTCAACGAGCTGTATTATTCCAAGACAGAAAAGGTGAGCGGCAACGCCGTCAATGTAACACTCGGTCCCGGCGAATACAAAGTATTGGAGTTTGTATTCGGTTAAAATAAGCAATAAGCGAGGAGGAAAACAATGTTTTTGAAAAAAGCAACGGCAATCCTGCTGTTGGCGAGTATGCTGGTGGGCATCACCGCCTGCAGTAAACAGCCGACCGAAGAGAACAGCAATATGACCTCGACGGAATCGACTGCGACCACTGAAAGCAATGATGAGGAGCCTTCTTCCGAAACCTCTGCGGAAAGTGCGACCGACCCCGTCAGCGCGGCATCGGGGAGCACATCATCGTCTAAGACACCGTCTAAGACATCATCCAAGCAGCCAACCGCCAACACATCGAGCAAGACAAATGAGGTGAACTACAAATTGAAGATGTCGGATTATATTCTTGACGAATCGGTTTCCAAGCCGCGTTATTTGAATAAAGGCTTTGAAGCCTACACTGATTATGGGAGAAACAGTGCTAACGAGTATATGTCGGCTACCTTGGTGGAAAAATCCATCGAGAAGCTGAAGCTCGGCTCCACCTACTACAGCGCTTTCGATGGAATCAAAAGCGTGGTGGGCGAATGGGGTTACACCTTCTTAAACCTCAACGGCTTGTATGACGGCGCGGGCGTGCAGGTTAAGGACGCCGGCTGGACGAGCTACAAGCCATCTTCGAATAAGGATGCGCTGGCATATATCAAAAGTTGGATGTTTAAGCAATATGCACATGAACCGTATAACTTAAAATACGGTGATTCCGGCATGGGAAGCATGAACGGACACGCACATTATCAGCATTATGCGGGAGAATGGGGCTTTGATTATATCGGCGCCGAGATCGGCGAGAACATCGCTTCGCACCAGGCTCACCTGGCGTTTACCCGCGGTGCCGCAAAGCAGTACGGCAAAATCAGCGCAATGTATTTCTCCAACTGGTATCAGAGCACCATCGGCACCTGGGAGCAATATAATTCCTGGCCGGGCTTCGGCTACCAGGACGGCGGACATTCGCTGAGCCTGCTCAAGAGAAGCTATATGATGTCCTACATGGGCGGCGCAGGCAGCTTCACCTTTGAGGCGGGTGGAAGATTGGCGTTCCTCGGACCCGAGCAGTTCAACGCCGACGGCACTTACAAGCTCAGCCCCTACGGCGAAGCCATGCAGGAGCTGGTGGCGTTCTCCACCAAAAATTCCGACGTCGGTATCAACTACACCCCGATCGGTATCGTGCTGGATTACTATCACGGTATTACCGGATACACCAACCTCGGCACCTCTACGAAATCTCACGACAAAGCATTCGGTTACTTTAAGAATACGGCGGGCGATAACATGACCTGGGATCTGTTTGAGCTGTGGTATCCGAACGGCGGTCTGTTCGGCGGAAAGGGCAAGCAGGGCATTCCGACCGAGGACAAATATCAGGTCAACACCCCTTACGGAGATACCCACGATGTTCTGCTGCAAAACGCATCGCAAAAGGTGCTCAACAGCTATCCTTGCTTGTTGCTCAGCGGTGATATTAAGCTGTCCTCAACCGAAGCAAAGCGGTATGTTGAGTATGTAAAGCAGGGCGGCACCTTGATTCTGAATACGGCGTATCTGCCTTACTTCTCCGATTATAAGAGCAGCTATAAGGGCGGTACTCGTCAGGATATCAAGGACGGCAAGGGAACCGTGATTGTCTATGGACCCGACTACAGCGTGACCAACCTCGACAGCATTCTGCGGGAGCAGCTTGCAAAGCTTGTTCCGTTCAGCTTCTCAAAGGATGTCGAGTATCTGGTTAACGTCAAAAACGGCAGCTTGATTGTGACGGTTATCAATAACAAGGGTGTGACCAAATCTGCACGCTCGGAGGTACGGGTGGATAACAGCCAAACCGTCAACCTCAAGGTGAAATATACCGGCAACCTGGCAATTCAAAAGGTCAACGAGCTGTATGCGGGCAAGACCCAAAAGGTGAGCGGCAACGCTGTTGATGTTACGCTCGGTCCCGGCGAATACAAGGTGCTGGAGTTTGTATTCGGCTAAAAGAAAATATGAGGCAGCGCAAGCAGTGCTGTTGGGCTTCTGTTGCCTCTATTTATAAATAAAAAACAGAAAGGAGAGTATGATTATCATATCATACGAAAAAAGGCTTATGAAAATCAGAATGTTGGGATTGATCTGCGCGGTATCCATGCTGTTCGGCACCTTGGTCGGCTGTTCCTCGAACAAGGATACAAGCTCGGTTGCTTCCACTTCTTCCGAGATTACAGCTGATGTATCCTCGGAGGACGAAGCGATTCAACCGGATGAGAGCACGGCGGATGTTACCGACGAATCGACAACCGTTGAAAGCGGTCAGAGCACCACATCTGCTTCCAAGAAACCGGTAAACGGAACCTCTTCCACCACCGGTAACACGGTAAGCAAAACCGAAAAGCCGCCGGAACATTACGACATTACGACGGCGCCGCTTCCCGAGAGAAAGCTCACCAATAAAAATATCACCTATTTTTATTGGGGCGATCTGGAGAAGGATCCGAAATCCTGGACTTCTCTTATGACGAAGCAGTACGGTGTAAAGTTCTCGGTAAAGAAAGCAACTTTTGCCAACTATTGGAGCACCCTGGCGATGCTGATTCGTTCGGGACAGAATCCGGACGTTGTCGAAATGCCGAACTGGGATTTCTATCCGCGTGCCATCACCATGGATGTGCTGCAACCGCTGGATGACATTTTGGATTTGAACAACGGTCTTTGGAACGAAACACGGGATATCATGGAGAAATACAAGTGGAAAGGCAAAACCTACCTGACCTTCTTGAAAGAGGATATGTATTCCTGGTTCTATTACAATGAAAAGATGCTGAAAAACTACGGCATCAAAAAGACCCCGAAAGAGCTGTTCCTGGAGGACAACTGGACGCTGGAAGAGCTGAAAAAGATTGCAGACCAGTTTGTGGATACCAAAACAGGAACCTACGGCTTCACCATGCAAAACTACAACCTGCAGGCGATTACCGGTGTTAATCTGGTTGACTATGACGAAAAGACCGGATATAAGCTCAACATGAAGGATCAGAAGATTGCGACCTTGATGAACTGGTATTACTCCATGGGTGCAGGCGGCTCCGGAGCACTGCGCTTTGATGACCCGATCGGCGATTTCGCCAATCAAAAGGTCCCGATGATTATTACAGTTTCTAATTTGTTTGTGGATACACGTCCTCAGAAGATACGAGATGATATTGAATGGGTTCCGATGCCGAAGATGGATTCGAAATCTTCTTACTATCTGGAAATGTGCGAAGCACCGAACCTCGGTATCGTAAAGGGTGCAAAGAATGTTGAGGGCGCTGCCCTGGCTTGCGAATTCCGTCGTTGGCTCTATCTCGGACGGGTTCAGACCACCGACTTCTTGGCGCCGAAGGTCAACGCCGCAGTGCAAAAATATAAGCTCAGCGTTGCCAGCAACTATGACAATCTGGATGACGAGGAAAGAGCCTGGACCAAAGAAATTCTGTCCAAGTATAACTACAAAAAGGCAGACATCAGCTGGGGAAGCTGGGTCAACACCACCGGACAATGGTCTGCATATCCCGGTGCTGTTGAGATTGTCCGTGAGGGCAAGGCTTGGTCTAACGTAATGAACACCGAGTATAACAAGCTCAATGCGTTGTTAAAGGCGATGTGCAGCTAAGCTGCTTTGATGGATAAAACAGATTAATTTAAAGCAGAAAGGAAAATTCCAAATGAAAGCAAAAAAAATAACCGCTCTTTTTGTGGCTCTTGGTATTTTGTTCAGCTCAATTAGCATGATGACGGTTTCTGCTACTGAAGAGTCCGGTGTTCCTGGTGTAAGTGTGCAAGATTTCGAAAATGAACTTACTGCCGCCAGATATGACGGCGCAGGTACATTTCCGCTTGTAGAACGAGTAGAAGGTAACAAGTGGTTACAGATTACCGAAAGTAAATCATATGCATTTAACATTAATTATGCTAATGCCAAAGGCATAGGAAAAGATTGGAACAGCTATGCATTTTATCTGAAAACGACAGGAGCTGTTTCGATTACACCACATCTGGATCACTGGTATTCGATTAATTCAGATCCGGGTTCAGACCGTTTGTATGTTCCGAGCGGAGAGGTTACATTGATTGATTCTACCGGAAGCAAGTCGGTGTTGTCGGCGGAATCCGGCGGAGTATTGAAGTTTACCGAAGCATATGAGGGTTGGGTAATGATACCGAAATCCAGCCTAATTGATGCATGGGGTGGAACCAATAGCATAAATGATGTTCCTGCTGGAAGTATCGGCTCAATCATGTTTGGTGTAAGCAATCTTGGTACAGACGTTGTAGTTAATATTGATGATGTGACATGGCTGGCTGACAAGGTTTTGATACAAGATTTCGAAAACGAACTTACTGCCGCCAGATATGACGGCGCAGGTACATTCCCGCTTGTAGAACGGGTAGAAGGTAACAAGTGGTTACAGATTACCGAAAGTAAATCATATGCATTTAATGTCAAATATGACAATGCTACAGGCGTTGGAAAAAATTGGAGTAGCTATGTGTTTTATCTGAAAACGACAGGAGCTGTTTCGATTACACCGCATCTGGATCACTGGTATTCGATTAATTCAGATCCGGGTTCAGACCGTTTGTATGTTCCGAGCGGAGAGGTTACATTGATTGATTCTACCGGAAGCAAGTCGGTGTTGTCGGCGGAATCCGGCGGAGTATTGAAGTTTACCGAAGCATATGAGGGTTGGGTAATGATACCGAAATCCAGCCTAATTGATGCATGGGGTGGAACCAATAGCATAAATGATGTTCCTGCTGGAAGTATCGGATCGATTATGTTTGGTGTAAGCGATCTTGGCGCAGATGTTGTAGTTAACATTGATGATATCGCTTGGACTTTTGATGAGAATGCATTTGATAATGTCAGTGTTCCTATTACTATTACGGCTCAGCCGGAAGATGCTGTCAAAGAAAGTGGAGAAAAAGCTACTTTTTCTGTGTCTGCTACTGCAGAGGAAGAAATTACTTATCAGTGGCAAATTTCTACCAACAAAGGTCAATCTTGGGCTAATATTGAGGGAGCAAACGCTGCAACCTATACCACAGGAGATTTAACCGCTGAAGATCATCAAACTCAGTATCGTTGCTCAATGTTTGTTAAATCTTCTCATATGCCGGTTATTACACTTGCAGCAACCCTGTATGTTGACAAATATCCGGATATCGTAATCGACTACACCATCGGCTCCGAGCCGATTTCGGCTGACGTATTCAAGGATGCCAAGGGCAAGAACGTAAACATCATCATCAACGTCAAGGACGGCGACGAGACAGTTTGCGTTTGGACTATCAACGGCAAGGATATCACCGATGCGGTTGCATTCAACCCCGAAATCGAGGTAAAGGATGTTGCGGACATTGCTCTTGATGAGATTGCGGCAGATGCCCTCTACTTTGAGACCAAGCAGAGCGGCAAGCTTCCCGGAAAAGCAACGCTGAAGCTGGATACCTCCTTTAACTTCTTCGAGAATGAGGAGCTTTATCTGTACAGCGTCGATGCGGCAGGCAAGCTGACCTTTGTGGCTGACGGCATGGCGTCCGGTCTGTCCACCAGTGAGGTTACACTGAGCGCAGCAGGCGGCTCTGTACTCAACAATGCGGAAATCGCGGGCGCAGCTGCTCCCGTAACCCCGACTCCGGGCGGAGATGCTTCCGTTGACAAGGATCCCGATGTTACCGACACCGGCTTGAACGAGATGGTTGTCTTGTTTGTGGCACTGTTCGGTATCGCCCTTGTAGCGGCAGTACTTTCCAAGAAAGTGATTAAGACAAAATAAAAGCTTTTTCCATTGTCCTCAAAGCCCTCGGCAATCTTCTTGCCGAGGGCTTTGTACCAAGCGGAAATGGGGAAATGCAGGATTGCAGTTGCGTTTTTAAAGCGGAATGTGGTATCATTTTGTTGCGATTGCCTCTCTTTTGGTGAGAAATGCATTTGCGGCGAGGTCGGGATATCGACCGCGCGAGAGGCTCTTCGCTTTTCTTTAAACTTGCAATCCGAAACGGAAAATAAGGAGGCTTCTTTATGAGAGGAATATTAAACGGCATGGTAATGCAGCGCAACGCGCAGGATGTTTGCGAAATTTATGTTGCCGATAAGGTTTACCGTGCGCAATACAGCGGTGCTGTCAGCGGAGCACTGACAGTGGAGGAAACACCGCAGGGAACACGCCTGACGGGAATTCCGGTCGGCGGACCTTATACGGTACAGCTCAACGAAGAGGAGTTCACCGATATCTATGTCGGCGACCTCTGGATGCTGGCAGGTCAATCCAACATGGAGGGGTGCGGCTTGATGACCAAAGCCGACCATGAACAGCAAGCAGACCCCGAAATCCGTGCATTTTATATGGAGGATGAGTGGCGACCTGCTCTGCATGGACTTTGCGAGCCTTATCGCTCGGTGTATCGGGTGCACGTCAAGCTTTATCCCGAGGGAGCGATTAAATGGAACCGCTGTGTCGGCCCGGGTATCTCCTTTGCCAAGGAAATGAAGCGTTATACGGGCGGCGTTCCGCAGGGCTTGGTCATTGCGGCACATGGCGGAACGAGCATGAGTCAGTGGTCGCCGAAGCTCAAGGAGCAGGGCACCGATGAAAGCCTGTATGCGGCGATGCTGGATCGCTTTGTGCGCAACGGCTCTCATCTGCGTGGAATGTTCTGGTATCAGGGCTGTTCCGACACCTCTCCCGAGGATAGCGCCGTTTTTACCGAAAGAATGCTGGAATTTGTTCGAACCGTCCGCGCGGATATGGGCGAGCAGCTGCCGATTGTGCAGGTACAGATCGGACCGGTGCACCACATTTTTCGAGATTACGAAAACTACTGGAACAGCGTGCGGATGCAGCAGTATGAGCTGACCCGACAGCTTCCTCTCTTTGATACGATTTCGGCGGTCAATAAGGATTTAACCGATTATATTCACCTGTCCAGCGGCGCACAGCAGCAAATCGGCAGGGAGGGCGCCGAGTCGATGGCACATCTGCTTTGGCCGACGCGGGCGGAATGCCTTGCGGCACCGCAGATGAAAGAGGCTTGGATTGATACCACCGTTGACCCCGAATTCCGTACCGTTTGTGTACGGTTTGAGAACCTGCATGGCGGGCTGAAAAGCGAGGGACGTGCCTGGGGCTTTGCCTTTACCAATACCCCCGAATATGTGGATGATTACCGTTCGGCTCAGAGGCGATACCGCCTACCTGCGGACAGAGCTGACGGTGGAGGAGCTGGAACAGCGGTATCTGTATTACGGCTGGGGACAGACCACCTATTGTAATTTGACCGACGAGACTGACCGTGCCGTGCCGGCATTCGGTCCGATCGCCTTAAAAAATAAGCGGAAATAAAAGGAAAGGTGCTGTAGAGTGATGGAGATGAAACCTGCTGAAATTATAAAGCCGCCGATGTTCGGAACGGCGGCAGATGCTTGCCGAATGCGTTTCGACTATGGAAATGAACAGCTGATTCGTCGCGGCTATCCGATCGATGTCACCTTTATCGGAGATTCAATCACCCATTTTTGGGAGGTGCAAAGCTGTTTCGGGCACCTGGGCAATATTGTAAACCGCGGAATTTCGGGCGATGTTGCGGAGATTATGGTAAAGCGGCTGGAGGCGGACGTCATACAACTCAAGCCGCGGGTCTGCGTGGTGATGATCGGCATTAACAACATTCATGCCGAGGATGCACAGCACGATGTCGTGTGGGAGCAGATTATGACAAGCTACCGGCAACTTTTGGAGCAGTTGGCGCAAGCCGATATCATACCGCTGGTCTGCTCGATTATGCCGGTATTCGGAGAGGATGCCACGCTGACCGAGCGGAGAAACAGCTGGATTCTCGAGGTCAATCGAGAGCTGGAGGCACTTTGCGGTGCAAAATCGGTGCGATATGTGAACTATCATGAAAAAATGACAGAAGCAGACGGTCGCACTCTGCGGCGTGAATTTTCGTGGGATGGAGTGCATCCGCACAGTGTCGGTTATGCCTGCATGACGTCGGTTTTGGAGCCTGTGCTTGCCGAAGTGTTGAAATCAAACAGATAGGAGAACGGATATGTGGTATAGGCAGGCAGCGAAGAATCATTTTGAAGCGATTCCGCTCGGAAACGGCAAGCAGGGGGCTATGCTGTTCGGCGGGGTGGAAAAAGAACAGCTTACCTTGAATCAGGATACCCTTTGGTCGGGAAGAGCCGACCGTAAACCGCCCGTCATCGAGTCGAAGAAGTACTTGGAGCAGGTAAGAAGCCTGCTCCTTGCGGGAAAGACGGCGGAGGCACAGCAGCTGGCGGACAATAAAATGCTGGGCTATTGGTCGGAAGCCTATATGCCGATGGGGACGCTCTATCTGACCTTTGAGGAGCATCAAAACGCCGAGGATTATCGGCTGGCGCTTAACCCGGAGGAGGGCGTTGCCACGGTGGATTACCGTATCGGGGGAAGCGGCTGTTATCGAGAATGCTTTGTTTCCTATCCCGACGGCGTGACGGTACTGCATTTGCAGGCGGAAAAGTCGGGAATGCTCACCTTTTCGGTCAGCGCCGACAGCCTGCTGCGACATCGGGTCAGAGCGGAGGGAAATCGCTTGACCATGGAGGGACAGTGTCCCGACCATGCCGAGCCGAACTATGCCGTTACTGCACCGAGACCGATCGTTTATGAGCAGGAGCCGAAAGGAATGCGGTTTGCCGTGACGGTGGAGGTAAAAGCGGATGACGGCGCAGAGATAACCGCCGAAGCCGAGACGGTGCGGGTGGCTCATGCAACGGAGTGTATGATTGTGCTGGCAAGCGAAAACTCCTTTGAGTCGGAGCAGTATCTGTCCGATGCAACCGAAAGAATGCAAAAAGCCGCCTGTAAAAGCTATGAGGAGCTGTATCGGCGGCATCGGGAGGATTTTTCCGCCCTTTATCGTAGAAATACCTTGTATCTGGGTGAGGCGCCCGACCTGCCGACTGATGAACGCTTGAAGCGGTTTCGAGCAGGGGAGCGAAGCGACCTTGCGCTTTATGCCGACTATTATAATTACGGCAGATATCTGCTCATCAGCGCAGGACGACAGGGCATCCCCGCAAATTTGCAGGGCATCTGGTCGTGGGAGCTGCAACCGGCATGGAGTGCCAACTGGACGACGAATATCAACGTGCAGATGAATTACTGGCTGACCGAGGTGTGTGGCTTGTCCGAACTGCACCTGCCGCTGGCGGATTGGCTGGAGAGCTTGGTGCCGT
>CAZFQM010000033.1:0-10302 GCA_964520995.1 uncultured Oscillospiraceae bacterium | reverse complement strand
GCAATATGTTAAAATACGTTTTGGAATAAGGTGTGCCTATAGGGTAGGCGGTTAGCCCTTTGATTTTCAGAGGGTATTTGCCCTCTAATAAAATTAGGGGGTGGTGCTATGGAACAAGAAACATTTATTATAATTCTTATGGTACTTGTTATCGGATACATATTAAGCATAAAAAAATAACCGCCCTCGACCAAAAGTTGCGGTTATTTTTTAACTACAAATTAGGTTAACCGTCTATACGATACGCCTTATTTCACTTATATTATATATCTTATGCGGTAATTTGTCAAGCACTCTTATTTTCAAGGGTGCTTTTTTAATTTCAAATTATTCCCCACTCTTAATTTTACACTGTGTTCCGTCCTGCTTGATTTCGTAATTTTCCTTGTAAATCAAATCATCGACAAGTACAAATTCATATCCTTGCGCTTTTAATTCCTTTAAAATTTTCGGCAGTGCTTCGGGAGTATGAGTGACATCGGTGTGAAACAGCACAATAGAGCCGTTTTTCACCTTTGAAGTCACCCGCACATAAATGCTGTCGGCGGTGGATTTGGATTGCCAATCCAAACTATCACTATTAAATACAAAAGTAAAGACTTTTTTGCAAAAACCAAAAAAACATTACTGTTGCATAATATGTCGTAATGTGTTAAAATATGTTTTGAAATAAGGTGAACCTACAACGGTAGGCGGTTTAATCTTTCCCTCGGAGACGGGGGTGATGCCCCATGTACATAACTAATCAGGATTTATTTCAGTTTAGTATTGTTATAATTTCGGTTATAACACTTGTAATAACGGTCATAAAAAAGAAATAATCGCCTTTCTCGTCCAAAGTTAAGGCGATTAAATCTTTAATCAATTTTCTTTGAGGGCAAAACCGTCTATTTGGTTTGCCTTATTTCACTTATATTATATATCTTATGCGGTAATTTGTCAAGCACTCTTATTTTCAAGGGTGCTTTTTTAATTTCAAATTATTCCCCACTCTTAATTTTACACTGTGTTCCGTCCTGCTTGATTTCGTAATTTTCCTTGTAAATCAAATCATCGACAAGTACAAATTCATATCCTTGCGCTTTTAATTCCTTTAAAATTTTCGGCAGTGCTTCGGGAGTATGAGTGACATCGGTGTGAAACAGCACAATGGAGCCGTTTTTCACCTTTGTGGTTACGCGTTGATAAATACTATCGACCGTGGCTTTAGATTGCCAATCCAAACTATCAACATCCCATTGAATCACAAAATGCTTCAGCTCACTTTCAAACACCGTCATCATTTCGTTGTCATATTCACCATATGGCGCACGATACAGCGTCGGTCGCTTCCCAATAAGCTTTTCGACCTTGTCATCGCAGGACAAGGTATCACTTTTCAGCTTGTCTGCACTGATTTTCGCAACATGAGGGTGCTTGTCGGAATGGTTTTGGATGTCATGGCCCGCTTGATAAAGCTTTTTTACATCCTGCGGGTATTTATCCACCCATTCTCCGGTAACAAAAAAGGTTGTCTTCGCTTGATGCGCCCCTAAAATATCAATCAACCGATCGGTATCGGAATTTTCCCATGCGGCATCAAAGGTCAATGCAATTTGCTTCTTTTCGGTTTCAACGCAATAAATCGGCAGCTTCTTCGGCTGAGCCGAGGTAGGAAAAGCTTGCCGAAGCCGCGTATGCAAGCCGATTGCAAAGGTAACGGCAAGCACGCCGATGCAGGCGGAAAGCAGAAGCCGCTTCCCTGATAAAATAAAAATTCGTTTCATTCTATCGCTCCCTTTCGTGCTTTCATTATATGAGTGCACCGAACAGGTTATGCGAATTTCAATAAGACGACTTCGATTTTAAGCTTGGGTATGATAACTCGGCGCGGGAAGCCTTTTCTTTTCTTCTCGAAACAAAATGCGGCGGATTCCCCTGCCGAGCTTTAAAACCGGATAGGTAAGCAGCCCCCACAGTAGACTGAACAGCAGGGAAATTTGCCCCAAAAATTGAAATGGAAGATGCGAATAATCCCAGATATCCATTTTATAATATAAATTAAAGACACAACCGAACGCCAATTCAATACCGGTAATGGCAGCCGACCCCAACACACATTTTCCGAAAGTGCCGACACTTTTTCCGAGACGCATATCCATCAGCTCGATGCATAAAAAAGACAACCCGCCGGCGAAAAACATTGTAATATGCGAATATCCGCGCCATATATTTTCAAGCAGGACATAACCGAGTCCGCCGATTACAAATAAAAATCCGCCTCGAAAGAGCGTTTTTAAGATGCGAGACATAAAAAAACAACCCCCAACAAAATGCTTTTTGCAATGACGCATCATCATCACAAAACAAGCATTCCCGTTGGGGATTATCATTATTCTGTCAAGCTTTTGCTATTTGATGGAAGTATTTCCTTTTTGCTCATCCGACACAATGCAGACCCAGCTTTTGCCGGGATTGACCTTCAGCTCTGCACCGGAGCTGTCTTTGAACTGAAACGGCTTACTGCTGCTGCTTTTGCTCCAGGTAAAATCTGTTTTTGTGCCCTTGGATATGTAATATCCGGAACCACCCTTGGCGTATTCTACATCCATCCACTTGTTGCTGCCCGCATAAAGATGAATGTCGGCATACAAAACAAAAACATTATCCACGGCAATTTGCTGATTATTGTTCTTGTCAATCTGCTTTTGTCCGAATTCGCTTTTGAGATACTTCCCACTCGTCGCATCATAATCGAAATCCGCCGTCACATAGCCGGAGAATTTTACCGATACGTCAGTTGCCGCAGTGTCCCCGACAACCTGTCCGTCGGAATCAAACCGAAATCCGGGGTCGGGAGTCCCACTCGTGTTGTACTTTTTCTTTTCGATTCCCTTTTGAATCAACTCCGCATTGGTGAAGTTGCTAAACTCCTGCCCTTTTTCCTTTTTCAGTTGCTCATCTCGTAGGAAAGAGGTCTTGGACATCGACATACCGTCTATATTGTTGATTCCTCTCGAGCTTACGGCATCATATCCCGGGACGCTTCCGCCCCAATGCACAAAAATGGTGTTGAGCGGCGCACTGCAATCCAGATAATAGTGTCTGACCGAACGAACGGAACCGATTTTCGGCACCGATTGGTAATCGGCAAACACCGCCATAATTCTGGTAATTCCGCCCTCCACCACGATTTCATAGCAAATATCCGCCGAAGAAAGACCGTACTGTGGCCATGCTTTTTTTATGTTATTGACCATGACCGACACCGGTCGCTTCCCGACCGCACGATCCTTTAAATTGTATTCTCCCGTGAGCGGATTTAAATTTTCGTCCTTTTTCACCGGTGTTGCGGAGGAAACCTCCTCGGTGGCGGAAGAATTGCTTGCGGCATTGCTGTCTGCTCCGGAGGGTACCGGAGTTTCCCCGCAGCCCGCGGCAGACAAAATGAGCAACACCGCTGCAATAAACGCGGTAAGCTTCTTTTTCATACAGTTGACATCCCTTCCTGCGGCTTTCGAACAGCCGCCTCTGATTTTTATCGAATAAAGTCGTCAAGCTTAAAACAGCGGCAATTTTTTTCCGATACTGCTGTCGGTGTTTATGTTGGCGAAATTATAAACAAACATGATCTGGTCATAATCATCAACCGAAACATAATTACTCAATTTGTTTACATATCTCAAATCCACCAAGGTAATCTCGCTGTAGTGGTACATATAGAATTGTACCATCGAGTGTGCATAGGAATCCTTGATAATCAATAGCTTTTTCTGATTTTCCGCTTCGGTTTTTACCGTTACACAAGGCTCATTCTGCCCGAGGAAGGTATTGTACTTATCCTTTTTGTTCAGGTAATCACGGAAGAAAATGCTTTGATATTCGGTTAATTTTTGTCCCGATTTGATGGTAACCGTCACCTGCGGCTCTTCGGTGGAGAGATGATAGAGGTCGATGGTATCGGGTGTAACTTTTTCGTACAACGTTTTGGAATAAAGTGTTCCCTTAAAATCGTGACTTGCGTGCTCGACATTGAATTTATCAATCTCATTGTGGGTAAAGCCGAGTGGCTTCGCCGACGAAAAATAGCCGAGATAAGCCCCCAAGGAGGTCCAGTGGTGGTCGGTATTGTAGTAAATATATTGATTTTTGGCAGAAAGCAAGGGCGTGAAAACATCAATGCAGGTCAAATACTTACCGGAAGCAGTGTAAATGTTGTCGATTACCTTTTTTTGATCAAAGTAGGGCGCCATAAACGGAAGCTGGTCGGTATAAATGCTTTCGGCGGTCGGTATGACCATTAAAAAGGTCGGCTTTTGATATTTTTCCGCAAAGGCACTGATGGCGGCGGTGTTTTTCTCAATGATATCCTCATTCAGCTCTTGATGTTCAATCAACCGCTTTTCGGTCAGATACACGCCGCTGATTTCCTTTTTGTTGCTCATGATTTCCATTTGGTTTTTCAGCTGAATCCATTCCTCCCGTAAAACAAAATGGTCGGCAAAAAACTTTTCAAAGGAGGACATAAAGCTTTTATCCTCAACCGTTTTCAGGGTCGGCTTTGGAAATTCCTGAAGATATCGGTTTTCATTTTCGGAAAATGTCTTTTTCGGCAAAAAAATCGTGAGCAACGGCAAAGCAACCAGAAGAACGGCAAATATCACGATGTTAGCGGTCAGCTTGTTTTTTTTCATGATAAACGTCAATCCTCCTTAAAATCTGAAATACAAAAACGGATTGTAGGTGGCAAACACCAAATACGCGGTGGAAGCCGCCATCAAGGCAGCTTGATAGATCGGATAGATTCCCGAGACTAAAATCGGATGACGATTTTGGAGCTTTTCGGCAAGCTTCTTGGGATAATCGGTGCTGCCGATGATGCAAATCAAAAAGATGATTGCATAGGAAGCAAGGTAGTAGATACTCTTGGAATCAATAATCCCCACCGATGAACCGAAGAACATGACCTTCAAATAGGACAAAATTTTCGGAATGCTGTCGATTTCAAAGATGACCCAGCCGATTACCACCAGCAAAAAGCTGTAAGCGGTGCTGAGAACGGCAGGAAGCTTTTCCAGCAACTTTCCGAGGAACAACCGCTCCATGATAATCAAAACGCCGAAGTAAAGACCCCAAACGATAAAGTTCCAGCTGGCACCGTGCCAGAGACCGGTCAAAAGCCAAACAATCAGCAAATTCCGTAGGGTAGTCAGCTTGCCCTTGCGGTTTCCGCCCAGCGGAATATAAACATAGCAACGGAACCAGGTGCCGAGAGTAATATGCCATCTGCGCCAAAATTCGCTGACGCTTCGGGAAAGATAGGGATAGTTAAAGTTTTGCGGAAATTCAAAGCCCAGCATTTTTCCAAGTCCCACTGCCATGTCGGAATAACCCGAAAAGTCGAAATAGATTTGGAAGGTGAACGCCAGGATACCGAGCCATGCCGTCAGGGTGGACAGCTGAGAAATATCGGTAGCTTTGACCGTCGTCCAAAGAGCGCCGATGTTGTTGGCAATCAGCACCTTTTTACCGAGTCCCAGCAGAAAAATACCGATACCCTGTGAAACCTTTGAGGTCGTAATGGAGCGGTGGTCGATTTCGTCGGCAACATCCTGATAACGGACAATCGGTCCTGCAACAATCTGCGGAAAGAGCGAAACATAGGAGATATAGTTGATTAAGCTCTTTTGTACCTTGATGTTGCGCATATACATATCAATGCTGTAGGACATACTCTGGAAGGTGTAGAAAGAGATGCCGATCGGAAGCGGCAATTGCGGGTCGACGATCTGCGTTCCAAACAGCTCATTGATATTCTGAATCAAAAACGAGCTGTATTTAAAGGTCGCAAGCAAGCCGAGGTCGATAACCACCGACATCAGCAAAAAAACGGTGCGCAGCTTGGGACGGTCATCAAACTTGTCGATTAGTCTTCCCGCGGTGTAATCAACCACTGTGGTAAACAGCATCAGCAGTACATATACCGGCTCTCCCCAAGCAAAGAAAAGAACACCGGAAATGAAAATAACAATATTTTTCAATCTCATCGGAACCAGATAGTACGCAATTAGAACAATAGGCAAAAAGACATATAAAAAGGTCAAGCTGGAAAATACCATACTTCATGATTTTTTCATTCGATGATGAAAAATTTCCTCCTTGTTTTATTTTGCGGCAGTAAGCGTTTGAAGCCCTTTGCCGATATCGCTCACCCCTCCGAGAGGTTCGGCTCTTTGATTTTTTCGACCATGTGATGATATTCTTCCACGGTCATGGTAGCATTGATGATTTCCAAAACGGAATTTGCGGTCATGTAATGCGGCAGCTTCAGATACTGCAACAGCCGACGACGATTTTCGGCACTTTGCGGCTTGCCGCTGAAGCCATCCTCATATAAATCAAGCTTGGTCACCTGAGCCGTAGCGGTTTCCCGTTGCTTCGGCGTGATGCCCGCCTGTAACAGTGCCTGAAAAATAACCTCATCCGAAACCCCCTCCACGCCGAGAAGTCCCTCCTTGGAGGGTTCCCTTTTTCGCTTTTCCTTGCCCGCTATCTCGGGAATATAAACGTTGGTGATCTGCCCTACAGGGACAAAGCCCTTGATGTGATTTCGAATTTTAAAGCCGGCACTGTCCGAATCGGTAAGGATAATAATTCCGTTTTGCGCAGCAAGCGTTTGAATCAAGCCGCGCTTCTCTTTATCCTTGAAAATACGAAAGCCGTCAGTAGCCAGAATGGTTGCATCTAAAATGCGGCTGAGCCTTTGCTTGTCATACTTTCCCTCCACAATGACACATTGCGTCAGCTTAATCATGGTCTTGTCTTTCCTTTCTGCTCGGAAGCGGTCATCGAGCGCGCGCTTCCTTGACCGTGATCATCTTGGCGATGACCGTCTCCATAATGGTGCGTGGATCTGTGCGAGAGGATTTCAGCTTCAAATCCGCCTCCGAAAGAATAGCAATACATTGCCGCAATTGCTCCACCGAAACAGCAGATACATCCCGAAAGGCATTTTTGATTCGAAAATCCCGCCCCTTGTAGTTAAAGTCCTTGATAACCGTTGCCACGGGAATCTGCCCTGCCTTTGCCACGGCGGCTTTGTAGAGGTCCGAAAAGGACATATTCAGCGCGCCCATGATAGCAAGCGGCTCCAACCTTTGATATAAAAGCTCAGAAAGAATATGAAAGGAGCGCTCATATTCCCGCTTCAGGATTGCCTTTGCCAGGTCAAAGGCAGATGCCTCTACCGTTTTGACCGTCAGCATATCCACATTTTCCTTGGTGATTTCCCCCTCACCGACAAAGCAGCAAAGCTTTTCCATTTCGGTCAGCAAAACGCTGAGGCTGTCACCACAGCGGTCGATGAGATAGCACGCCAGATAAGGAGAAAGCTTACAGCCGGATTTTGCGGCAGTCTCCAACAATACCTTTTCCAGCTGTCCCTGCGAAAGAAATTTAAATTCGGTCACGCTTCCGCTTTTTTCAATGAGTCCCAAAAAAGACTTCGGCTTACTTGCTTTTTTGAAATCCACCTCATCGGTGTAATAAAAGACAAGCACCGTATCGGGCGGCGGATCCTTAACCAGCTCCTTTAACGCGGTAAAATCCTTTTCCGCCAGCTTTTCCAATTCCAAATTGCCGACGGTGACACACTTTTTCTCCGCCATAACCGGATAAGCCTCGGCGGCATCAATGATTTCGGCGGCACTGACACGGTTGCCGTCAAACTGCTGCAAATTAAAGCAAGAGCTTTGCTTTCCAACCGCCTTTCGGATGATGGCGGAAAGATGCTTCTGCAATTGATAGGTTTCTTTTCCGTATAATAAATATACCGAGGCAAGCTCCCCCTGTCGGATCGTCTTTGCCAATTCCGTATCGCTTAATACAGCCATTTGTCAGCTCCTTTGATTTTTACCGAGCCGTTTTTATGCACCAAAATCGGCGTAATGCCTTGTGCGGCTCCGTCTACCGTTTGGGTCTGCGGATGATTCGCAACCACCTCGGGATTGATTCCGTTTAACATTATAACATAATTGACCGGATTTTGAAACACCATATCGCAATCCTTAACCAAAATATAAATATTTTCTTTGTCGGCACGGTGATAGGCGGCAAACTGCTCGTCATATTCTCCGAGAATGATATTCACATTTCCGTATTCGACGATATAATAGGTCTTTTCGCCATGAACACGCACCTTGATTTGAAGCTCCTCCCCGGAGCGAAGGTCATAGTTATCCGGCGTTCGTAAATCCCGACAGGATATGGCGTCGGGTGACAGGCTGCTTTCGGCAATCACAACACCGAGGTCGACCTCTCGGCTGAGCTGCGGCAAAGCGGCAGTAGTGTCGATTTCCGCCGCAAGCGGGAAAGCGGCGATTCCGTTTGAGTCCACCAATCGGGCAATCAAGCTGTTGCAATCGAACAATATGCTCTGTTCCCGACAATCCATTAACACGGCGGTATCGTTGCCGACGGTGCAGATTGCCACATTCAAAACATCACGATAAACGATGCCGTGCGTCAAAGTGCCGCCCACCAGAATTACCGCGGAAAGCGCCGCGGTAAGTAAATACTTGAAACGAAAGTGACAATACCGAAAGGCAATAAAAAACAGCAACGCCGTCGCCACGATTCCGAAATAGAGATAACGATACCCGAGCGGAAGATAGCTGTACGGAATGGCGGCACCAAGCGAGAGAAGTCGGTTGACCGCCCTTATGCAGAGGGACAGAGGTGCTGCAAGCACCTCCGCCACTACCGAAAGATAGGGAAGAAATGCCAAGCCGAAGATGAGCAGACCGCCAATCAAAATCAGCTCAAACAGCGGAGAAAGCAAAAGATTCCAGATGGGTGCCATGAGCGAAATCCCCTGAAAGGTGTATGCCGTGACAGGCAGGGTGGTAAGTGTCGCGGCAAAGGTCATCGCCAACAGCTCCGACGCCCATCTCCAAAGCGTCCGTTCCCTCTTCACCCTTTTCAGCAGAAAAGTATGGATTTTCGGCGCAAACAACAAAATTCCCATGGTCGATAAATAGGTCAGTTGGAAGCTGAGACTCAGCACGATATATGGATTTATAAACGCAAGGAGCAATCCGGTAAGTCCCAAGGAGGTGAGCGCATCGGCGTCCCTGCGAAAGAGTCTTGCTCCGTAAAACAGCAACAGCGTAATACCGGCACGGCAAACAGCAGGCTGAAATCCCGCAATTCCCATAAACAGAATAATGATTGCCATCCCGACAGCATAGCGAGCTCTCCGCTTGAGACGAAACAGCTTCAAGGTACGGATTACAAATTGGCTCAAAATCACAAAATGCAATCCGGACACCGTCAGCATATGTACCGTCCCGGTGTGCGTAAAGTCGCGATAAACCTCTTCGGAAAGAGCAGATTTGTCTCCGAAAAGCACCGCTTTGACAAAGCCCGCCTCGGTCGGCGCAAAGAGCGCATCCGCCTTTTGCTTCAATGTCTCACGGAATCGGTACAACTGCCGTGACAGGCGAAAGCCGTCTACCGGATTGACCGTTAATTCCCCCGCGCGTGCATAGCCATAAAGATAGATACTGTCCGCCTTTGCGGTATCTTGCGGAGAATACACGCCGTATTGCTCCGACGGAAAATAACAATAAGTGTTCGCGGATATCTCATCGGCAACCCGCACCGAAATCGGCTCCTCCGAAAAGATTCGCATTTTTATCGGACGAACGGTCGAAACGCAATCCCGATTCGGCTGCACGGTAATCACCTGCTTGCCACCCTCCGAAACAGCCAAATCAGTGACGGTACCGACAATCGTTTTCTGCTGTCCCTCCAGGGACAGCAGGGGCAGATAGTTAAAATAAGTATGAATGGAAAGGATGCCGAGCGCAATTGCAACGGTCAGCAGCACCAGTGCGGGCTTTGGCATTCGGAGGGTGGCAAGCAATGACAGCAGGAGCGCCGCAACAAGGCAAAACGCCGCAAGAGCAAGCTGTGTCGGCAACGATAGCTCGGATGCCGCCATCAGTGTCACTAAAAAAGTCAAGCCGATTACCGCAATCGGACGAACAAAACCCTTTTGATTCATCCCGCTTCCTCCTCCGAATATAAAAATCGGAAACACCTGCTGTTCCCCCGAAAAGGGGAATGACAACAATCCCAAGGAATTGTTGTCATCTCATTTCAAAATTATGCTTTCGGGAATACGGGAAGCGGCTCCAAAAAGATAATATCCTCCCGCTGTGCCGCATCGCCCTCTGCCAAAACGGCACATTGTCCCACTAAATTACCGCCCGATTCGGAAACCAGCTTGTCCAGGGCATTCAAGGATTCGCCCGTGCTGAT